>DAVZ01000023.1 GCA_002505765.1 Methanobacterium sp. UBA176
TCACTCAAGAACAGTATGCCTCGCCTTCAAATCATCCTCTGTTTTTCCCATTTTATGCATCAACTCTGCAATAACTCCTTCCAGAAATACGAGGGTTGTAATTTCAAATAATGTACCGAGGGGAGCTAAAGGCTGATGTCTACCATTTATCTGCCTTTTAATATAATCTTTTTCCGAATCTATCTTAGTTCTACCCTTAACATGTATAATTAAATCAGCAAGTTTTCCCAAAGTAGAATCTTCATAAGACGTAACTGCAATTATCTTTGCATTTCTATTTTTACTGGTTGTAGCGGTACTTATAACAAAACTGGTCTCTCCAGATCCTGAAATGGCAAGTAAACAATCATCTTCGTAAATAGCTGGAGTAATGGTCTCCCCTACAACGTATACACTTATTCCAAGGTGCATTAACCTCATGGCAAATGCCCTGGCAACAAGCCCCGATCTTCCAAGTCCAATTATGAATACATTTTTTGCTTCAATAAGCATATCCAGCATTTTCATAATGCTCTCACTGTCAACTTCAGAAGAAACCTCCTGTATATTGCTGATCATTTCATCTATAGCTTCATTTAAAATCATTTTATCACCTATCGCTGGCTGACGCTCTCAATGATGTTCTAATTATATCTATAACAATTAATTTAATATATACCATTTTATTCAATATAATAATATCTAACTCTTAATTGAAATTTGTGATTTAAATGGATTACCACCCAAGAGTGAGTCTTGAAATAGAAGGCTATACATTTAGCTATAAACTTTTTGAAGCATTAAAGTTAGTTTCAAAGACATTTTCCCAACGGAAAGCGGCTGATGCTTTGGGAATATCCCATGCAGTATTGAATCGTCGCATAACTGAAGCTGAGGCAAAACTTGGATATAAACTCGTCGTTGCTACAGGTGCAGGATCTGTATTAACCTATGAAGGTCTAAAAATCCTCTCCAAACATGAAAAATACATGAAAAGGCTTAAACCCCGTGAAAAAATTATTATTTGTGGAGGGTACATATCATCATCACTTTTAGAGGCAGTAGCAATTGAATACGGGCTTAGTTCTGTGGTATATAAAACAGGGGATAAAAATGCTCTTTATCTTGCAGGACTGGATATGGTTGATATATTAACTCTGGACGATCCTGTAAACGCCTTTATCAATGATCTGGATTTTATTCCAATTGCCTATGATCATCTGGTTCTTTATTCTAAAAATTCCGAGAAAATAACTGAATTAGAGGAATTAAATGGGAAAAAATTTTTTGAAGTAATTGATTCACCCCAAAGACTCGCCTGGAATACCCTTGATGATAATAAAATTAAATATAAGTTGACTGAAGAAGTTAAATCCCCATATGATGCTTTAAAATTCATTAGAACCCATCAAGAGTTTCATACTTTTCTAAGCAGTACTCTGGTGGAAGGTTCTCATATTCTAAAAAATGAAACAAGACATATCATAAGTAGTGTTATATGCAATAAAGAAGATAAAAGAATCAGTGAATTTATAGACTTTATATTAACTTATAAGGGCCAAAAAATTGTAGAAAAAAATGGGTTTGAATGTGTCAGATGAAAAATATAATCCTCATAAGTATTCTAAAAAAAAATAATATATTACAATATAGAAAAATGGGGAGTAAATATGGGTTTTTTAAAAAGTAAACTCAAAAAACATAACAAATACATTATAGAAATTGAAGAGGAAGATATAGGCAAAAATAAATTTGATGGTATAGAAGACGTAGTGATAGTCAGTAAAGTAGATTTTGATAATGAATTAAACAAATTAAAAGAGCTAAAAGCAAAAATCCATTCCGACGAATTAGAAATTAAGCTAAAGGGACTTAAATTGGAGGAGAAAGAGGTAGAAGTTCAAAAAATGCAGTCAAAACTTGAAGAACTTAAATTAAAACATGAAAATATAATAAAAGATCTTCAAAACAAAAATGCCGCTAAAATAAATAAAATTACAAATGAAAAGGAACTTGAAGCTCAAAAAATAGAATCTAAAATGGAAGAATTAAAATCAAAACATGAAACTGAACTTAATGACCTTCAAAATGCCAATATTTCAAAAATAAATGAATTTACCAGTGAGAAAGAACATGAAATTCAAAAGATGCAAAAAAAGATGCATGAACTTGAAGACTCTTATAAATCCAGAATAAATGACCTGGAACAAAAATATAACATTCAAATAGATGAGTTAACCGTTTTGTTCAATAAATCTGAAGAAAATGCTGGTAAATACAAAAAAGAGTATCTGGAACTAAAAATATCCTTGGAGAATGAAAATAAATCCCTGCATGAGAAACTTAAAGGGCTAGAGGCACTTCAAAAACAAATAGAAATCTATAAAATTGGTAACAGTAACCTAAAAAGAGAGATTAAAAGCAAAAAAGAAGAATTGGATGCATTAAAAGAAGCCCACAATAAATCAAAAAATATTGAATCTCAAAATAAAAAAGAAATTTTAACCCTTCAATCTCGCCTAAATGAACTTGAAGGTGTTAAAACAGAATACGATAAACTTCAGAATAATTACAGGCATCTCCAGGAAGTAGCCAACAAGAAAGACAACGAAATTATTAAATTAGAGGCCAATAAAAGAAGATTAGAACAATATCTTTCCATGTCCTTAGAAGCAATAAATACCCTTAAAAACCTTGGATTATTTAATAGGCTATTTAATAGAGTTCCTGAAGGTATTGATGAATTACAAGATGATATTAAGAAACTGCAGCCTCCAAAGGAAATTGAAATAGATCCTGGATTAGAGATAGAACCCATAAGAACCAAAAACACCAAGGACATATTAGGTGAAAAGGAATAAAATCTGTACTAAATTAAGGATAAATAATTTCTTCTGTAATATACTATCTTAAACTATAATTTATTAAAATAATCGATATCAATTTGACTAAATGAGACTCCTTATTTAATAAATCCATTGAATCTGTTTTAATTAGAGCAATTACTCTTCTCCTATTCCAATGTTTTAAATAGTTTTAAAATAAAATTTCTAAAGTCTAATAAATATTACAATAATTACAATTTTCATTATGGTTGGTGATTATCTGATTAGAAAAACTGATTTGCTGGCTATTGGACATACTGCATTTGATTCTATAGTTCTTGTAAAAGAATTTCCATCTCCTAATTCATCTACATTAATTAAACAGATAAAAAATTTTGATGGAGGCGCAGCAGCCAATGTAGCAATGGTTGCATCTACTTTAGGACTTAAAACTGCTCTTGTATCTGCAGTAGGGGCCGATTTTGAGAATTCCATCTATCATGCCAAACTTAAAAAAATGAAAATCGATACCAAAAACATGATAGTTATTGAAAATGAAAAATCGCCCATGGCATGGGTGTTTACAAACTCAAATAACGATCAGATAAGTTATTTTTACTGGGGAGCAGCAGCATATTTTAAACAATCAAAAATTCCCGAAAAAGCCATTAAAAAGACAAATTCTGTCCATTTAGCCACGGGAGATCCAAATTTTAACAGAAGATCCGGAGAGTTTGCCAGAGAAAATGACAAACTTATATCTTTTGATCCAGGCCAGGACCTTCATATGTACTCACCAGAGGAGCTTAAACGTGCCATAAGCGCTTCCAATATATTGTTTGGTAATCATTTTGAAATTGACAGAATTTCAAAAACATTAAATGTAGATATTAAAGGATTAAGGGAAATTGGTCCTGAAATTGTGGTTAAGACATATGGTAAAGATGGAAGCATAATATACTCTGATGAAAAGATAAAAATTGATGCTGTAGTGCGAGAACCAGTAGATCCGACAGGGGCTGGCGATTCATACCGTGCAGCATTTTTAAATGCTTATTTAAAAGGTGAAAACCTTGAATTTTGCGGAAAATTCGCCTCAGCAGTCGCATCATTTATAGTAGAAGCTGAGGGATGCCAGACAAACATTCCAAGCTATAGAATGGCCATTGAACGGATGAAAGAGAAGTGGAATATGAACCATTCCTCTAGATTTAAAAATTTATTCTAAATAGAAAAATAAAATTAAGATTCTAGAGGATTTTGATTAACTTCCATTTGCTAATATGATGATTTCAAATATTTCTATGATATAGTTAACTGTTCTAATGCCTTTTTATGACAAATAAACTGTTAAAATAACATATCTCTAAAGTAATAATTAAATTAAAGCTTTTAACATCACTCCCTTTTAGGGGTTTTCAAAAAAATCTATTAATAAATTAGAAGCGGCTATTATGGAAAAAATGAAGGATTTTTTGGGAATAAGCGGAAATTTAGTGGCATTCAAAGAGGGAGCAGGCTGGCTGGAAAAGTGGATGTTGATTCGCGTATAGATGGACCCAACAGGATCTGTTTTCAATAATAATTATGCCCTGAACAACAAGGAAATTTCCTTATTAATTAAATCCAGTGAGCCAAAAATGTAAATAATATCTATGCTTTTATCAAAGTGACAATTATAATCATTAAATCTATTCAAAAAATAAATTTGTATAAAAATAGAAGCATAAACTTAATTAGTACAAGATTAAAAACTTTTATACTGTTCGGTGTATATTATTACTTTTACAGGAACATAACAATATCTGTAATTTTTATAATATAATTAGAGCTATCAAACAAACATGGTGATTCTATGACACAAATGGATGAAGCAAAAAAAGGCGTAATAACAGAGGAAATGAAGGCAATTGCATCTGCAGAAGGCGTATCAGAGGAATTTATCAGGAAATCCGTTGCTCAGGGAACAATAGCCATCCCCAGTAACGTAAATCGAGATGTTAAACCTGTAGGTGTGGGAGCAGGTTTGAGAACAAAGGTTAATGCCACTATAGGAACCTCCACTGATATCTGTGACTTTGATATGGAAGAAGAAAAAGCCAGAACGGCGATGAAATATAAAGCTGATACTCTAATGGAACTTTCTGTAGGTGGAGACCTGGATGAAATAAGGAAAAGAATCCTTAAAATTTCAGACATTCCAGTAGGAAGCGTGCCAGTTTATCAAGCAGCGATCGAAACAATAAGGTCAAAAGGCGCTGCCATTTATATGGACGAAGACGTAATGTTTAAGTCCATAGAAAAACAGGCCGAAGACGGTATAGACTTTATGGCCATTCACTGCAGTGTAAACAGAGAAACCCTTAAAAGATTGAAAAGACAGGGACGTGAAGGAGGACTTGTAAGCAGAGGCGGAGCGTTTGTATCTGCCTGGATGGTTGAAAACGACCTTGAAAATCCATTGTACAAAAACTTTGATTACATCCTTGAAATTGCTAAAGAATACGATTTTGTTATGTCCATGGCAAACGCCATGAGAGCCGGGGCAATAGCAGACTCAACAGACCGTGCTGCAGTTCAGGAACTTATTGTGCTTGGAGAACTAATTGATAGAGCACGAGAAGCTGGAGTTCAGACCATTGTAGAAGGTCCAGGGCACATTCCATTAAACGAGATTTCAGCAAACGTTATACTCCAGAAAAAGTTATGCAGAGGAGCTCCATTCTACATGTTAGGACCAATTGTAACTGATATAGGTGCTGGATACGATCATATTGTTTCTTCAATTGGTGCAGCAGCATCTGCAGGTGCTGGAGCAGATTTCATCTGTTATGTGACTCCTGCAGAGCATCTTGCATTGCCATTTGCTGACGATGTTAAGGAAGGTGTAATCGCCACAAGAATCGGTGCTTATGTTGGGGATATGCAGAAAGGTGTACATAACGGTGAAAAAGACCTTATAATGGCTAATGCACGTAAAAAACTTAATTGGGAAGCGCAGTTCGAATCTGCAATGTGCCCTGCCGAGGCAAGGAAAGTTAGGGAAGAAAGACCACCGGCAGAAGAAGATACATGTACAATGTGCGGAAGCTACTGTGCTGTTAAGATTGTAAACGAATGGTTAGATGAAGCAGACACTGACGTGTTTGATTAATCCATTAATCATTATCTTAATATCTTCTTGCAAAATAATTAATTAATATCTATAATTTTCATAAATGACTTTATATCCTTCAATTTATTTTAACTTATTAAGGTGATTTAATTGAAACACTGGGTTGAAAATATTGCAGATCGTTTAAATGAAAGAGACATGGGAAAACATGTAATTGCAAGTGGAACATCCATATCAGGCTCCATACACATAGGAAATTCATGCGATGTGTTTATTGCTAATGCTGTTACAAAAGCCATAAAGAACATCGGCACCCCTGCAGAGGTAATATGGATTGCTGACGACTACGATCCGCTCCGTAAGGTGCCTTATCCACTTCCAGAAAGCTATGAGAAGTATTTAGGTATTCCCTATGCTCATATTCCCTGTCCAGAAGACTGCTGTGCAAATTTCGTGGAACACTTCCAAAAACCATTCCTTGATACACTTGATAACTTTGGAATCTTCCTAAAAACTTATTCAGGAGAGAAAATGTACAAGGAAGGTATTTATAACGATTACGTAAGGATTTCACTCCAAAAAGCGCCTGAAATAAGGAACATATTTAATCAATACCGTGAAAAAAAACTTGCAGATGATTGGCTTCCTTACAACCCAATATGTCAGGAGTGCGGACGGATTAATACAACATTTGCCTATGGCTACGATGGGGATATGGTTCATTACAGATGCGAGTGCGGCCATGAAGGGTCAATGGACATAAAATCAGGTGAAGGAAAGCTAACATGGCGGGTAGAATGGGCTGCAAGGTGGAAAATTTTTGGCATTACCTGTGAACCATTTGGAAAAGACCACGCTGCAAGCGGGGGATCATATGATGTGAGCAGCATAATATCCAGGGAAATATTTGACTACCGTGCTCCTTATCCAGTGCCTTATGAGTGGATTACACTTAAAGGAGATGCAATGTCCAAATCAAAAGGAGTGTTCTTTACTCCGGGGCAGTGGCTTGAAATTGGAGGTCCTGAAACACTTAATTATTTTATATTCAGAAGTAAACCCCTTAAACATAAAGACTTTAATCCTGAAATGCCTTTCCTTGACTTTATTGATCAGTACGACCGGGTTGAAAGAATATACTATGGAGCTGAAGATCCGGCGTCAAAAAAGGAAGGGGAAAAATCTAAAAAGATTTATGAAATTTCACAGGTTGAATTAAAAGATAAAATACCTTTTCAACCATCTTATCGGTTCATGACTGTGGCTTATCAAATAGCTGATGGAGATATTAAGAGGGTCTTCGAGATATTAAAGAAGAACTCTCAGCTTCCAAATGATATGGAAAATTTTGCATTTGAAGAATTAAGTGCAGATGACCTTGAAAGATTGGAAATGAGGATGAATCACGTTAAAAACTGGCTTGATAAATACGCTCCTCAATTTGTTAAGTTCCAGGTGATGAAAAAGATTCCTAAAATGCCTTTAAGCGAAGATCAGACCCAATTTTTACTTAAACTTGCAGATATTCTTGAAGAAACGGATTACACAGCAGAAGAACTTCATGACGAGATGTACAATCTCTTTAGAGAATTTGACATGAAACCCCAGAAAGCATTTCAAGCAATTTATAAGACTATAATTGGTAAAAAACAGGGTCCAAGAGCTGCTTCATTTGTTTTATCCCTTGACAAGGATTTTGTAATTAAGAGATTTAAGGGAGAAGCTTAAATAATTTTTTGAGACTTATTTTCTTATTTTTTTATTCTGATTTTCTAATATAAATCAGGAAAACAGCAGCCCTTATTTTCTTTGCCTACCGGGTTTTGAAGAGATCGTAAAGCTTTCTACGAAACAAATGCCCACCATTTTCTATACCATCTTTGGGCTATTTACGTGCATACTATTATTATTACAGCTTACTTTCATTGCCATAACACGAATGGTCATAACCATCTATAGGTTTGATATTTGCATTTAAAGGAAAAATAATCAATCAGTAAAAGTAAGCTTGAGGAAATTCTGGCTGTTTGTTCTCATATTTATCCAGATAATAACGTGCTAATAGTCTGTACTGCCCATTTTCAGTTTTTATTTTATATGCCAGAAGTTCTCTGTCATTTATTATTAATTTATTGAAAGAAGGATAATTATCTCCATACAACCTCGTGGTTATTGCAGTACCTGAATTTAATATAGCCATATCTTCAATTTTCCATGCGTTAGAAACATGTTTATGGCCATTTAAAACCATATTAACTTTATGACTTGTTAGTAACTTTAATGTATCTCCTGAATCGAGCAGAATATTCCTTTCTCTACCAGTTTGAGGTATAGGCAGCAGATGATGGTGAAAAGTCACTATTGTGAACATATCCCCTGGTATTCTATTCAATCTATCGTTTAGCCATTCAAGTTGATCGAATCCTATCTTTCCATCATGTATGTCTGGCTCTGAAGAATCAAGACCAATAATCACAATATCATCATTTTTATCCATATAAATGAATTTTCTATCGCCTATTAACTTTCTAAAATGGATCAATCCAACATTACAGGCATCATGATTTCCAGGAACAACATATACATCTGATATGGATCTTAAATCTGATATAAATTCTCTTGCACTATTATACTCGTCTATATATCCCATTGAAGTTATATCTCCTGCTATAACTATTAAATCAGGATTTTCATATTCAATCTGGGATTTTAATTTATTTTTTAGCTCTTCACTGAACTTATATTCGCCGAAGTGCAGATCAGAAATCTGAATTATCTTTTTTTGCATAATTAACCATTAATTTTCTCAATCTCTGCGCCCAGAAATTATTGCTTGTAGGATGCTGGGGGATCTAATCGAGGGTGAACTCCTTAATCATTATTATAAGTGCTTTAAGGAAGGTAGAAGTTCTAAAGCTGAATTACCTACCTTTAATAAATTTTCAGGTCTAATTTTTTGCTTAATTGGAGTTTTGATCCTTGTTTAATAGATCAATTTCATCATATAAAAACTTTCACATTAAGTATACAATAGTACCTATTTTGCCTAATAAATGGTATCAGTAATAACATTTTAATTCAGTATATTACATATATAAATAATATGTCTGTTTATTCTTCTAACATAGATATCTTACTGGTAGACGAAAATATTGTTGAGGCACGTTTGATAACAGAAGTATTCAAAAGGTATCAGATTAGAAACAATCTTTTACACATTAAAAACAATGATAACGCTCTGGATTATTTAAATAAAAAAGGTAAGTACAAAAACTGTAAAACACCTTCTTTAATATTATTAAATTTAAATTTATCAAAAGAAGATAGTGGAAAATTATTAAAAATTATTAAACAAGATGATAGGTTAAAAATAATCCCTGTAATTATGTTAATAGGCTCTTCCTACGAAAAATATATAATCGAATCTTATAAAAACTGTGCAAATGCAGTTTTAATAAAACCAGACGATTATGACGGGTTTGAAGAGTTAATGCTATCATTAGAAGACTTCTGGATAAATAAAACAACATTACCTGAATTTTAGATAATCTAAAGTTTATACGGCTTTTAATTAACCATTTTTGATTTCAGAATTTATTTCTGCATTTTAGTATTATAAATGCTTCTATTCCCCTGTACACAAAAATCAATCAATTCAGCCTCTTAAATATTAAATATGTATAAAAATTTCAAAAAATTTGATCATTAAATTTAAAGATAGAAAGACTAAAGAAACAGATATGAGAATAAACATAATTGAAAAAGAAGTTATGGATCCTTTAGGCGAATCAGAGGTAAATAAAATAGAATTATCACTTATTCTTCAAAAACCCGATAAAATAGTTTATTTAGACAATACAAAGCCCAATACAGATATTATTTTAGATACAATTAAAGAAAGCCTTAATATAGATTCAATAGATGTTCAAAAGCCGGCCGGTGCTTCTGCAACAGAAGAACAGATTCAAGAGGCTAAAAAAGGAGATGTAGTAATTTTAGCCCTTGGAGACTGTGGTTCGTGCACTACATGGGTTATTTTAGATGCAACAAGGCTTGAAAAAGAAGGAAAGCCTACAATATGTATTTGCACCCATAAATTTACAGATTATGCACATTCACTTGCAAAAGCCCAGGGAGCAGAAGATTTAAGGATAATAGAAATTGAACATCCCATTGCAGGGCTAAAAGAAGATGAAGTAGAAGAAAAAACTGAAAAAATCCTTCCTGAAGTCAAAAAAATGCTAAATATACATTCATAGAGTGATTATATGAAGAAAAGGGATAAAGATGTATGTGGATGTTCCATTGAAGATCTACTGAACGAAAACATAGAAAAAGGAGAAACAAAGCTCTGTGAAGTATCTAAAAATGATATTGAATTATATGTTGAACCTGACGCAGAAAAGGTAAGCTATGAATTTTACAAAAAAAAGCATACCGATGGATTACCTATAATTCCCCCAACAGAAGGGCGTGTGCGTAAATTTATTGAATTTAGCGGCCTAAATAAAGATGATTTGGTTGCTGTTCTACCTCCAAGGTTTGGTAGAGCCACAATCCAAAAAATAGCTGTAAATTCGGTGATGGCAGGCTGTATATCCCAATTCATGCCTGTAATTCAGCACTCCATAAAAGCCATTTCCCATGAAAAGTTCAATTTACCAGGTGTTAACGCTACAACACACCCTGTTTCAATATGTACAATTCTAAATGGCCCTATAGGAGCTGAAATTGGAATTAATTCTGGCACAGGATGTTTAGGTCCTGGTTATATGGCAAACGCCACAATAGGACGTGCCATAAGGCTCTGTTTAATAAATATTGCTGGTGCAGTTACTGGAATTGGAGATCATGCCTCAATGGGCTCACCCTCAAAGTACAGTTTCTGCTTTGGCGAGGCTGAAAATGAAAATCCCTGGGATCCACTGCATACAGAAAGAGGATTTAAAGTAGATGATAGTACTGTAACCATGATTGCTTTAGATTCTCCCCATAACGTGAATGATCATCGAAGTAAAACTGCTGAAGACCTGATTGATACAATAATTCATACTGCATCAGTTGCAGGATGCAACAACAGCCACGTACCTGGCGAAATCCTTGTTATAATGAGTCCGGAGCATGCAAAGACAATTTCAGGTGATGGATGGAGCAGAGAAGATGTGAAAGAATATTTCCATGAAAATGCACTTGTACCAGTTGAACTTGGAGATAGAGGGGGCAGAAAGCTGGATAAAAAGTGGATTAAGAATGGAAATGTGTCCATTACAAGAAAGCCTGAAGATGTGGTTTTAGTGGTTGCTGGAGGTCCAGGGAGACACACAATGATCTGTCATGGCTTTGGAACCTCATCAGAATCGGTGACAGAGCTATTAAAGCTTAAAGATGGAACTGCAGCACAATCAGTTGATGATTTTAAAAATAAATAAATAAAATTCTTATTACTGAGTTTTGAATTTCTTTCTATCCTTTTTACAAAGCTCTTTAATTAGATTTCGCCCGGTTAATGCTGCATTTGATATCCCTATCATTGCATTAGACCATTGCCCTACCATATAGAAATTTTGAAGTCCGGGAAGGGTTTTACTTATTCCCCTCATCATTGACATAAATCCACCATCAGGTAAAGGCCAGGGCTGCCATCCGTGGAAATTAAGTGTGTATCTTTCCACTGTAGCTGGTGTTGTCACATCGTGAACTTCAACCTGCTCTTTTATGCCTGGGAATCTCTTTTCGAGTATTTCAAGGACTATTTTATAAACTTTCTCCTTTTCATTCCTGTAATTTTCCAGATCCTCTTCACGCATTTTCTTCCAGTAATCGTAATTTCCCTTAGTAACAACCTTTATCACAGATTTCCCCTCAGGAGCTACTCCTGTACTGGAATCAAATAATTCAAGGTATAATGAGTCTCTTTCTTTTAATTCAAGTTTAACTGGTTTGTCCAAAAGCAATGAAATAGCATGAGGCTCATGTGATAAATCTCTGCTAATTCCAAGGAAAACCTGCAAGCCAAATTCCTGTTCTTCTTCATAAGCCTGATAATACTTATCAATTGTTTCATTGGTGTATTTTCCATCAAGCATATCATAAATAGTTTCATGGCCATCGGCTGCAGATACAATAATGTCTGCCCTATGTTCACTACCATCAGCGAGAATAATTCCTACCGCCCTGTTATCTTCTACTATTATTCTTTCTACTTTAGAGCTTTGATTAAGTTCTCCACCGAGATCAGTGAATTTCTTTGCGATTCTGCGGCTAAATTCAAGGGAACCTCCCTTAGGCCAGCCCAGATCCCCAACATAAAATCCAGATAAAAAAAGCAGATGCGGAAACATGGGTATATTCGAAGTGTTCATGTCATATTGAACATGTGGAAATGCTCTTTTAAGGAATCCGTTTTTGAATTTCTCTGCATATTCGTTTACAGTGATTTTACCCCATTTTATTATTTTAGGTACATGAGGAGCTATTTTAAGCTTGCTCAAAGTTCCATCCATGCCCATTGAAAAGAAACCGGCCCCTGAAAGGGATTTTCCAGCTTTAACATATTCTTCAATTGTTTTAGAATCTTCTGGAGCTATTTCTTTCATGTGTTTTTCCAGCCTGTCAAGGTCTGTGTAGATATTTAAAACATTGCCCTTTATATCTTCAATTTGGATAAAAACCTCGTGATTTATGATTTCAGTGCCTTCAAAAGCACCCAGATCATTCCAAATTTCCCTTAAGGGCACATTACCTGTCCCTGCAAGATTATGGATACAGTAATCAAATGTAAACCCTTTACGATGCCACGAAGTGCATAATCCCCCAGGTTTACTGTGTTTTTCAAATATTATGGCATCATAACTGTTTATCTGGGCATAAACTCCTGTAGAGAGCCCTGCAATTCCCCCACCAATAATTATAATCTTTTTTGTCATAAAATCACTTTTTGAAGCATAATTATCAGTAAAACCATATTATGTTCTGTAAGTTATTTAAAAAATAGTTTACCTTTAAAGTGTGTATTCACAAAATTAGGGGCTTAAAAATTAATAAATAGCGGTTAATTAGATTTAAATTAAAAAATAAGAATTATAAATATAAAATTAAAATATGAGAAAAATTATAGGGGTATTTTCCCTGTATCCCTCATTGAAGTTAATCTGCTGGTGATTATGGTTTTTGCTATTTGCAAATCATCATTTTCACCGTTACTTCTTGCAAGTTCTGCATCAATCTGCTTAAGTAGTTCTTTTAACCTTTTAGGGCTGCATTTACCTGCCATTTTCAGTAATTCTTTTGAATCTGTTTTACTTTTTGTATTTTTTCTGAATATCATTTGCTTTCATTCCAGCTTTAACTATTAGATAAAATTTATCCATATAAATCCAGTACAGATTTTATCGGTATAAAAAATATTTACTCTAATGGATTTTTTGCTAAAAAAGAAATATAAACAGGATTTAAGAGACGAAAATCTAATTCTATATGGGTATAATCATTAATTAAAGATTATCTTTAATTTGATATAAACTTTACTGAATTTAAGGATATTAATGATTTAGTGAGGGATAACGTTAAAACAATTCAATTGAGGACCCTATCCAGTAAAATAAATGTTTAAATTCTTAGAATAAGTCTATATATTCTATAAAGTATGAAATATTAATGTAAAATAAAAAAATAAAAGCTTAAGGAATTAAAGTCGCTTCCTATCCATTAGTTCCTTCATCTTTCCAGGATTCCAGCCGCCAGATGCAGACTTGGATCTTCCAACTTGTTGAATGTACCCGGTTATCCTGTCATACCATTCAACTTCGGTTGTTTCACCACATGCTCCACAGTTATTCTGCAATCCTTTCATGAGCGTCTTACATTTAACGCAGAAACTCAGTGCTGAGCTGTACGCCCAGAATCCAATATCTGATTTCCTCGCAATCTTGTCAGTAAGGCTCATAAGCGAATCTGCATCTGAATAGGATTCTCCCATGAATGCATGGAATATATGACCCCCCATTGTCTTGGGATGGTATTTTTCTTCAATTTTAATCCTTTCTGGTAGCAATATGTCAGCATTAACCGGTACATGGGATGAATTAGTGTAATATGCTGTTTTTTCATCGCCCTGGGCAATGATTTTGTCTCTGTAGTGTTCTAAATCCAGCATAGCAAACCTGTATGCGGTGGATTCTGCAGGTGTTTGTAGAATAGCCCATCTTAAACCTGTTTCTGCCTTTAATTCAGCAGTTCTGTCATTCATATAATCAAGTACTTTTAATCCGAATTTGTTGGCATCTTTATCTTCAATTCCTGCACCCATCGAATACAAGAGCATTTCATTTAGACCAACGAAACCAAATGACATTGTAGTATTATCTATTCTGTAATACATTCCGTCATCCACTTCCTGCGAAAGGAATGGAAGTAAGTTATATTCATTCAGGCATTTGAGTGACTGTTCTCTTCTAATCTTTAAAACCTGTTCTCCAATGTGCATATAAGAATCAAGATATTCAAATATTTCATCTTCGTCCCTTGAATTATAAGCAATTCTTGGAAGGTTTAATGTGATATAAGCAAGGTTTCCAGTTCTGAAACAATCCTGTTCCCAGTCCCCAGTCCAGTTATCACTCAAAGATGTCCTGCATCCCATGTAGTTAGACATGTTACCCCTGTAATCTGGAAGCATGTTTACAAAATAAGGAGAACCAAATTTAGCTGAAAGCTCATGAACACGTCTTAAATCTTCTTCAAATTCAGATTTAAGGACTTCCTCTCTTAAAACGTATGGTGTATTTGGGAAAAGGTGAGGTTTACCATCTGAATCGCCTTCAAGGAGCGTTTCGGTAAAAGCACGTTGTAACATTCTTGTTTCTTCTTCAAAGTCCCCATATATTCCTACAAGCTTTCCTCTTGGCCCATATGCAGGTTCATCTCTTAAAAATTTAGGTACTGTAAATTCCAGGTTAATGCTTGTAAATGGAACTTGAGAACCTCTTGCAGCGTAAGCCATGTTCAGGTTATATATGAACATCTGCACTGCCTGTTTTACCTTTTCGTAGGGTAATCCGGCTGCAAATGGAGCTACAAATACATTCCAGAGACTCATGGATTGCCCACCACTCATGTTCTGTTGAGAAGCAAGCATTATTTCACCGGAATGATTCATTAATGTTTCAATATGATTTGGAGGGCCTGCTACAGATGTGTGGTCTCCTGTACCGTCTACTTTAAGACCTTTTCTTATAAACACCCTTAGATCATGCTGTAAGCAGTTTACCGGGCGTCCTGCAAAGAATTCAAGATCATGAATGTGAATATCTCCGCCCATGTGCGCATCTGCAAATTCATTGGGAAGAATATGTAACAAAGCATACTGTTTGAGTGCTTCATCTGCAACGTACTTATGAACAGTTTCAGGATTATGAATCATATTTGCATTATCACGTGAGCCATTCTGAATTAGGTTTGTGATGTTATAAACAGGGATACCAAGCCTTGTATATTTACGCCTTAATGTCTCCAGACCACTTTCTACAAGTTTGGTGTTTACAATTTCCCTGATCATTGGAGCTGTAAGGTATTCAACATCCAGTTTTTTAAGTTCTTTCCATGCATCATTCGCTATTCGTTCAGCGAGTTCTCTTGATGCATTAGTTTCTACAATAAGCGTGTTTTCAATTTTAGTTTTATCAAATGGCTCTATTGTATCCCTTGTGGTTCTAACCTTCAACTGGTTAGTTGCAAGATATTTATCTGCTGCTTTTTCATCTATCTTTTTTAGGCAATCATATACCAGTATTTTTATTTCCGCAGTTGAAATACCATCATACATTGCCGTGGCAACTGACGATGCAATTCTTTCAGCCGCCCAAAGGGGAGTTCCCACCATAAGACAAGATTTTACCAATTTTTCATGGCTGAATTTTTCATATATCCCATTATTTTTTAAGACACATGTCCTGGCTTTTGTAGGAATAGCTGCAATAACATGCATATCTTTCATTTACATACCCTCCAATATCCATAGTATTATTTATTTTTCAAATCATAATAACTTTTTTTATTTCCAATTCAACCTGATTTTTGCTTAATCCTGACTTTGGATAAAACATTCAGTCTATATGTTTTAAACCATATAATTGCCTGTATAAGTACGAACTAATTTAACTTTTCAAACCGCCATATTATTGTTATTAGGTATTAACTTCCCCCCTAATATATATTTTTCACCCTTCTTTTTTTATGTTTTATAAAAACACATCCAATGAGCTCTGTTTAGATTTATCACTTTCAAATAAGGAATTTATACCTGATTCAATTAGTTCAATCCTCTGAACAAGATAATTGTCAATAGAGTATCTTTTAGCAAGTTCTTTTGAAATTTCAAGATATTTGACAACAGAACCCTTAGAAATGCTGAGTATCAGATTACCGCCGCAGACACATTCTCCACTAAGCGGTATTCTTCTATACTTTTTATTACATTTTGTACATCTAACTTTCTGTCTGGAAAATGCTCTAACATTACCTGCAATATCTGGCAGGAAGTGAGACGTTAAAACACCCTCCACAACCCCTTTCTGGTCAACTGCCCTGATTTTTTCAGCAAGTTTAACCTGTTCTTCCACTTTTTCCTTCATGGTAGGAAGCATTTTGTAAAGACACATTTTTGGACCGTTATGAATGCTTGAAGTATCATGAGAAAACATCAAGCCCTGGTACTGGTCTTCTGTGCCCAGTCTTTTAGCCACATTATCAATCAGATGAAGTACTTCAGAGGGTTTGGCAAACTGGAGCGTTTTTTCGTATAGTTCCAGCGGTAAACTGGATATAGCATCGATATTGTGTGATTCATCATCAATCTCTTCAGGATCTATCCTTGATGATAAAACAAGGGGAGCGTCCATCCTCCCCCCCCTTGAACTTGGAAGATATATCTTTGAAAAGTTAAGTAGAGCGTCCAGTAAGAGCATTACAGAATCCTCATCGCTGTCACAGTTTCTCCTTTTTGCAGAATGGAAATATGGATGTGCATAGCATGCTGAGGCTCTTGTAAAGCCAACAATCCTTCCTAAAACCCCTGCAGATGTGTGCGGAGCAAGACCAACAACCAGATGTCCTAAAAGTTCTTTTTTTTCTTTGATATTGTAGAACCTATCTTCCTCATAGAAGTTTTCAAGAAGATCATCCACGAATTTTGAAACCCTGATAAGGTATTCTGCACAGTTTTCAGAGATTATAATGTCTTGAATTTTAATTTCAACAATCTGATCCTCATCTTCAATCTTTTTTCCGTTAATATCATATTTATAACCCATTTCAACCAGTTTAGATGGGCTCACCCCAACTTCCCCAGGCATAAAATGAGTAATAGGCAAATTAGTGGAATCATGCCTTATAGTAGCATCTTTAAAGGTAAAAACATCGTTTTTAGCCCTTAATATTCCTTTTTCAAGAGGTTCAGGAAATTTTTGTTCGGAAATCATTCCTATAACCCCTTTGACTTCATCTAATTTCCTGACTCCCACATTTTCATAAGCCTTTTTGAGTAGACTTGCTAAATTAATTTTTTTCTTTCCAGCACCAGTTGGTACAGTCCTTGCCCCACATACAGGACATTTAGCCTGGAATGAACCTATTCCACATTCGTTGCATTTGCATCTTGAAATTTCAACGTAAATATTTCCCTTTTTAGATGCATCCACGATATTACGCCTGCTTCCTCCATTTGTACCAATAGGAAACAGTGCATGTGGAGCGGGTTTCATCTTCCTTTCTTTTGTTTTCTCTGGTCTTCCAACCCTTGTACCAATGTAAGTTGGAGCTTTATTCATAATCTGAACAGGAGAAACCTTATTAAGAGCTTCAAGGATATCATAGCCATTTGAATTATCTAATGGCTTCACAAGGGTATTGAGCAGAGTATAAGTGTGTTTTTCTTCAATTATTATTTTATTATTTTGAACGCTGTGCGGTACACCTAGAACCTCTAAAATCCTTTTTGAAGGCTCTATATCAAGCTTTAACCCATCTGAATCACTTGAAATATCATAATTTTTATATAACCAGTCTCTTAGTTCATTTAAATCTTCAATTGAAACATCCTGGTAAAAGTAGGTATATTCAGGATGTAATGGCACATCATAATCTTTTGAAATTTTAAATGCATCTAAAGGGCTTATATATTCATATAGATTTAAATCAGGTTTATTTGATTTGTATGCTTTAGAATCCTGGACTTTTTTAATCCACCATTCCTCACACCATGCCCCAGGTAACAGAGCATGGTTATTTCTTAAAAATTCCCCGAATGCAACCAGTATATCCCCTAAAAATATTATTTCAGTTACATCTTTTTTAATTTCTCTGGCCTGTTTTATTGATTCCACCTTAATTATGCTTCCATTCCTTAATTTAACAATTGGACCATCAATGCTATCGCATGGAACAACACACATTCCTTTACCAGGCCTTTCAATTTTCATCTGAGTTCCAGCAGCCAGAAATTCCACAATTTCCATGGTTAAAGGGCTGATTCCCATTGCAGCCAGTCCTGAATTTCTAGATCGTCCATATCTTAATCTAAATCCGCCTTTTGCCTGTGGATAAGACAGTACTGGCCTTCCACCAATGATATCTCTCATGTATTTATCATCAACCTTTTTGGTTTCACCTTCTTTATCTTCTGTGCTGCTGCTACCCTTTGAAAATTTATCCAGCCATTCCCAACCTTCCATTTCCAATAGTTTGGCATATTTTAAGATTTTAGGTGCTTTCTGGATCACTCCTTCAACCATTGCAAGAAGAGCCCCTCCCCTTATATTGTTGGTTTCCACTCTTTCTAAATCACGATGGGAAACTTCTATCTGGTCTGTAGGCTCACCAGTTACTTCTACAGGGATATTTTTTGCTGCAAGTCTTACTTCATCAGGTGAAGGTGAATACTGTAGATTTGTAACTTCAGATTCGTAAAGCTCCACCTCTTCAACGTATCTTTCAATTTCCCTTTCTGTGGACTTGTAAACGTCAATTTCTAGAGCATATCTAATATAATCCCCAATAAGTACTGCTAAAGCTGCTGCTGTTCCACCTGCACTTCTTATAGGCCCTGCAAAGTAAACTGCAAGATAAAATGTTTTATCAAAATTCTGCTTTATTTTGATCTTTGCAATACCTTCAAGGGGTGCTGCAACAACTCCTTCGGTTAAAATAGCAAGGGCAGTTCGTGTTGCCTGGTCAGATTTCCTCTCTTTGACATCTATGCTATCCTCTTTCCCCTCTTCGTCCTGCTTTAATACAATTTCCCTGGCAATTTTAAAGGCAACTTCTTCCCTGGTGTATTCGTCTTCTAATTCTTTAATCCTCTTTGCAATTCCTGGAGGTCCGACCAATCCTTCTACTCTCTCTGATAAGTCCTTTGCAAGGGGTATCTCGGGCTCTAATTCTACATCATATCCTTTGAGCCTTGCATTTTTTGCTACATCATAAACTTTATGCGTTTCTTCCTCCAAAGTTTCGAAATACCCCATTCTATTCACTTACCCTCTAAAGAATTATTTTATTTAAAAAATGTGGCCCATCACTTGATGGTATTTAATTGATTAAGATCAGGTTCGTTAAACATTAAAAAGCAAAAATCCGATCCTATTCCTTAATATTGGCTAAATTAGATTATAAAGTTTACTGTAAGGCCCTATAAATTCCTAAATAGTGTAAAAATCTTTATTAGTAAGAATAGAATTAAATCTTTAATATAGCTCTAAATGCAAACATAACTACTTTAAGATATTTATAATCATTTTAAATTCATTATATATTATTTACATGTATTTATTCTTCTATTAATGTTTTTAAACGTAAAATATAAAAAGATAATCTTCATTCAATTAAAGAATTAACATATTAAATACCCAGAGGTAAATATGCAAAAAGGGAATCAATGTCAGATGGTTGAAAAATATCTTGAGAAATGTATGGAAACTAAAATTCTAAAAGAATTATTATAACAGGTTATGCAGATATTGATAAGCAAATGCAAATTTTTAGAACTGCACAGAAGGTATCTGAAAGAAAAATTCTCAAAAAGTTATAATTGATATAGGCATTTTTCTGTGCTGTTGTAAATGTTTTTCCAGTAAAACGGATTGCGGCGAGTTCGAGATCATGCATTTAGCGAATATCTCTAACGTTACAAAGGGTATTCCATTAAAACAAGGATTTTAAATAAAAATAGTGACTTAATGCTTGAGAAGTAAAAAGGTTTTTATATTTCATCATTTAATAAAATGAAAAACAAAAATACTTAAAAATCATTTGAAAAGAATTATATACCCTGAAAATTGCAGTTCAGCAAGATATATATAACCTTTAAATCGAGTAATGTGAACATTTCAACAGCAACAGATTTAGGTTCAGCAAGATATTAATATAACCTTTAAATGATCATAAAACAATATAATAAATTGTTGAAATTAATAGTTCGTTACTTTAACTTAATTAATGGTGACTATTATGGCAAAAAGAGATAAAAAGGTGCTTCCACCAAGTGGAGCTGGTCTTGTAAGATATTTTGAAGAAGAAACAAAAGGGCCAAAGTTAAGCCCGGAACAGGTTGTAATTATGACTGTGATTCTGGCTGTGGCCTGTTTAGCGCTACAATTTACACAAACATAACTTAGCGCTTAATACTTATTTTAAAGGAGATTAATCATTGGCTATTCACCCTATTGAGTTTAGATACGGCACCCCTGAAATGCGCAGCATCTGGGAGTTGGAAAATAAACTCCAAAGAATGCTTGACGTTGAAGCAGCCCTTGCAGAGGCAGAAGCCGAACTTAATTTAATTCCAAAGGAAGCTGCAGTAGAAATAAAGAACAAGGCAAGTACAAAATACGTTACAGTTGAAAGAGTGGCTGAAATTGAAAGGCAAACCAATCACGACATTGCATCAATAGTTAAAGCTCTTGCAGAGGTCTGTAACGGCGATGCTGGTGAATATGTACATTTTGGAGCCACTTCAAACGATATAATTGATACCTCTCAGTCCCTTCTTTTCAGGGAATCAATTGCAATTTTAAGAAATAAAATGGTTAATTTAACTAAAATCCTTCTTAAACTTGCTGATGAACATAAAAATACTGTAGCCATCGGTAGGACCCACGGACAGCATGCTTTACCAATAACATATGGTATGAAGTTTGCTTTATGGGCTGATGAGGTTCACAGGCAAATTGAAAGGCTTGATGCTTGCAAAAACAGGCTATGTGTGGGTATGATGACAGGTGCAGTTGGTACAATTGCAGCACTGGGTGAAGAAGGTCTGGAGGTTCACAAAAAAGTTTCCAGAATACTTGGACTCCAGTCGGTTTTAATTTCAAATCAGGTTGTACAGAGGGATAATCACGCTGAATTCATTATGGATCTTGCAAATACAGCAAGTACCCTGGATAAAATAGGTTTAGAGATTAGAAATCTTCAAAGAACAGAAATCAATGAAATAGGGGAAAAATTTGACCCCGAAAAGCAGGTGGGGAGCAGTACCATGCCACATAAGATGAATCCAATAACTGCAGAGCGGATATGTGGAATATCAAGAGTTGTTCGAGCTTATGTTACTCCTGCACTTGAAAATAATCCTCTATGGCATGAAAGAGACCTTACCAATTCATCCTGTGAACGCATAATACTGCCTGAAGCGTGTATCTTAATGGACTATATACTGACCCTTACCATCAAACTACTTAAAAATCTAACTTTCTACCCCGAAAACATTGAAAAAAATCTCAATGTCACCAACGGCCTTATAATGGCAGAAAGATTCATGGCCGAACTTACAAGAAAAGGCATGGGAAGACAGACTGCCTATGCAATTTCTAGAGAATGTTCAATTGAAGCCAATGAGAAAAATACAGGTCTTTTAGATGTAGTTTTATCAAAAGATGAAATAAAACAGTATCTTTCAGAAGAAGAAATCAGGGAAATAATGGACCCCCATACTTACATTGGATCTTCTGTTTCTATAGTAAATAATGTGCTTGAAGAATCCAAAAAATGGTTTTAAATTTATTTTATTCTAATAAACCCCCCTTTTATGATATACAAATCCTTATTTTTAATATTCCATTTACAGGGCATTGAATTGATTTATTTTACAAAATATGCTATTTACTATTTTTAAATATAAAAAATTTATATTATTCAGGTCTAAGTAGAATTAAGGTTAATAAAATCTTTTGGAGGCGAAAAAATGGTATAAATAAAGAAAATATATTTCTTCCTTAGTACTGTTTGCATTATTACAGGGACAGTATTTTTGTTCTGAAGTTTATACTGGACTCCAATTATTGTCATAGTGGGCCGATATAACGCTAAAGACATATTCACAAAAACAGATGACTGGACTCCAATTATTGTCATAGTGGGCCTGTCCTCCCTGATATTCTTCAAAATTCCATGATATGGGTTTTTCTATCGAAACATGCCTATTTATAGCAGTATTATTGATTTGTAATAAGATTACTCGCTTTTGTTATGGTTTTATAGTATACGCAGTATAGCCATAATCTACAATTTACTGGCCCCTAAATTGGAGGAACAAATTAGAATTTAAATGAAACTCAGTTCAATCCTTAACCTTTATTTTTTTTACCTTTTTTAAATTTTAGACCATTTTTAATCTTTTTCACTTTTCTAAATTACCTTTTGGATAGATTATTTAGATAAATACCAATAATTTGGGTTTTAAAAAGAAAAATATATTAATAATAATTCCCAATTATTATACATTAAATTAAAGGAGGTGAAATAATGGCAAACGTCGTGGAGATTAAATCTGCAAAAATAGTTCCTTTTACACTGATGTCATCTTCTATTTCAGCAATCTTGGCTTTTATTTATGGAATAATAATGGCTATTATACTTGGAATTACTGTAGCATTTCTTCCTGCACCGCTGGGCGGTTTATTAGCTGGATTGGGTGTAGCCCTGGTAATCGCTTACCCCATATTAACATTCTTGGTCGGCCTCTCTGTGATATTCCTTAGTGTACTGCTTTATAATCTATTAGTTCCTAGAGTTGGCGGTATAAAATTGGCTATGGAAGAGAATAGTGTTGCAGCCATACCAATTGTACCATTTGCACTTATTCTGTCAATTATTGGAGCAATATGGGCATTTATAATAGGATTAATATTAGCAACAGCTATAGCACCAATAACAGGACTAATCGGTACAGCATTACCTTTAATCGGCAATGCAACAAATACTACTATTACTGGCTCAATGTTTGGAGCTGGAACAGCATTTTTATATCTGTTCCTGATCATTGGACTACCAATTATAGCGTTTATATTCGGATTCATTTACAACGCATTATTTGCAATATTCTACAATTACATAGCAGTTAGAGCAGCCAAAATCCAGCTAAACTTCGCAGTAGTTACAGGAGCTTGGAATGACCTAACATCCATACCAATAATACCTGCATCCCTTGCTTTAGCTATAGTTTCAGCGATATTTGGATTAATCCAGGGTATTCTCAACCTGGGATCCGCTGGAGTCGGTGGATTAATAGGAAATATTGTTGGCGGTTTCACAGGAACATTCATTGTAGTTGCAATAGGAACATGGCTTTACAACTTCCTGGCACCAAGAATAGGTGCTGTTAAACTGGAACTTGAATAGAACCAAAAAATTTTTTTCTTTTCTCTTTTTAAAGTTTTAAAAATAATAAAATTATTTTTTAGACCTCATTAGACACGATTTTTATTGTGGGTTGGAATTCTGGATTTTGAAAATAAAAGGCAAAAACTTAATTATTCATTCGATCATAATAATAATATAATATTAATTTGTATTAACAAGGAGGTGAATTTAAATGGAAGAAGTTAAAGAAGCGAAATCTATGATTAAAACTGTAAGATCTTTGCCTGTATTCGATATTTCCTTAATAGTGTCAGTGATAGCTTTGATTTTAGCATTTATAGCTGGGATTTTATGGTTCATTATTGGATGGTCAGCAATTTACACAATCAGTACCTATATTATCAGCTTAGAACCTCAAACTGCTGATGTAGTAAATTCAATAGCCGCTTCAATTACAGGCATGGGAGCCCTATATTTAATCATAGTTTGGCCTATTATGACATTCATAGCTACCTTTATAGCAACTGCTATAGCAGTCCTATTATACAACTACCTAGCACCAAGAATAGGCGGAATTAAATTAGAACTCGAATAAAAAAAACCTATTATTTCTTTTTCAATGTAAAGGAGGTGAAATTATGGCACAAACACAACAACTTAGCGGTGGAGCAATGATAGGATGGGCTATCATTCTTGCAATCATTCTATTGTTCATACCAGGCTTAATAATCTGGTTCGCTTGGATATCAGTATTTGTACTGCTCTTTGGAGGTATTGCTGCCTTGATAACATGATAATTCCAACCTAAATTATCAAATCAATTACACTTTATTCAAAAACTATTATTTATTTTTTTAAACCCTGTTAAAGTTTATTTTTTGTGATCTATCGATATTTTAAGGCAAATTTATTTAAATCTAATGCATATGCCTTATTGAATTTATTATGCCCTTACCACATGAACGTATAAACTTAAATTATAATTAAATTAATATAAAACTGAATAAAATTAGAAACAAACTTCTTCAATCAATTAAAGTGATCTAATGAAAAAAACTATAAAATGCAGGAAAATTTCCAGGGGAAAAGCCACCGGTGAGGTGATAGTAACACAGGATCCTTTAAGTTTTCTAGGTGGAGTAAACCCTGAAAAAGGAACTATAATCGATCCAGGCCACGGACTATATGGTAAAAACATATCTGGTAAAATTTTGGTGCTCCCGGCCGGAAAAGGGTCAACAGTCGGCTCTTATGTGATATTTCAGATGGCTAAAAACAAAACAGCCCCTCTGGCAATAATATCTCTAAATGCAGAACCAATAATTGCCACAGGAGCTATTATGGCTGGAATACCCATGGTTGATCAGCCGAATGTAAATATTTTAGATATTCTTAGGGAAGGAGACATTGTTGAAGTAGATGCTGATTCTGGGATTATTATACTTTTAAACAGCCATAAATAAATTGAAAATAAAAATTAAAGGTTTTATTCTATATATTCTCTTCTCTGGCCAGATGATTTTACATACTCCCCTATTGCGCCGCCGATAGCTGCAAGAACTCCACATATTATCACAGCTATGATTGTAATTAATATTACAACCAGGACACCTATTGCACCTAACGCAATTCCTATTTCGGCGAGTACCAGGGCTATTATGGCTGCAGCAATGCCCACACCAAAGAGGGTTAAAATTCCAATTATTAAACCCCCAAAAGCACCGGCAAGAGCCCCATTTACAGTACTGCTTTCAAATTCATCCCTTATCAAATATGCAGTTATAAAACCAGCGACAATTGGCCCTAAAAAGAACAATGGAGAAAATACAATAGCCAAAACTATGGTTAATGCTGCTGTTATTATTGCACCTATTCCTACAGAAGTCCAATCAGTCATTATTTTTTCACCTCAAAAATCTTCGATTTTTGTGGTTCGAAAAATGTTTTACATTTTTTCCAACCTCATTCTTGAGTCAGTTTTATTATATCTTTAATCATTAAAATAATTATTTAAAAATCTAATCCAGATAGCTATTTAAATTTATATGACTTAAACTAGAGTTTAAGTGGAAAAAATTAATATAAATGCGTATTTAATATTTTTAATTAAATAAATTAATCTTAAAAAAGCCCTGATTAATCTATTATCATATTTAAACCCCAACGTTGCTGATATAATAAAAAATAAATTAGATTAGATATTTAGTTTAGATAAATGATTTAAAAAGGTATAATTAATTTGATTATCTAAATTAAGAATTATTAACCTATAAAATAAATTTAATTCATTTATTTATTAAAATATTGCCAATAAATCCCCCAAAAGCACCTAATAAAATATCGGTAAATATTCTGGAAGTTATGTCTAAAAAAGCAGATATTATTACTGGCAATCCACCTACGAAAATTAAAATTATGATTGCTAAAATCCCGGCAATTATTCCAATTAACCCACCATGGATAGCTCCGTTAATTGCTTTCCTGTTCACAGTATATCCAACAATTGCTCCTGCAATAAAAATACTAATATATGAACCTAATTCTTCTAAAAATGGATTTAAAATTAGAGTAAATATCAGAGTAATTATAAAACCTATCATCACAGCTTTCCAGTTAATCATAGTATTATTTAAAACCTTATCATATAAAATTAGAACCTAAATTAATTTATTAAAATTAATAAATAAAATTATCACGGTTTAATTAGATTAAACCCTTCTTTTGTTACCAGTCAGCCTATAGCTCCCCCAATTGCACCTAAAATTATACCATTTATCCATCAAGTTACTAATGCTCACATATTACTGTTGTCGCTAAGCAACCTGTTGAAATACCTATAAACCCATATAATGACTATTATACCGCCAAAAAAGGTTTGTTATTGCTCCATGAACGCACCATTTATGATACCTCCACCTAACACGTATCCTGCGTAATACCTTCTTCAACACTGCTATAATTGAACCATGGGACCTAAACCAGTAAGTCTGGATTTATTGCCAGTATTGTTTGTAATATACTGTACCAACAATTATCGCCATCCAGTTAACTGCCAATGCCATTTATCACCTCAAAAAGCTTTTTGTGGTCATCGATAAAAGTTAAAAATTTTCAATTTTTACGGTTGCAGATTTGCTGTTTGCAAAGGTTTCAATCATATAATTGTTATTTATAGTGGATAACATAACTTTATTACACAAATTATTTTTGGATAATTCAATAAATCACGTTTAATCCTGTTTAAAGCACGATATGTTAGTTATAGAATTTGGAAAGTTTAAAACATTTGGTTATTCACTATAATTCCTTTATCATATTATCTAAATTTCCTTTAAATTAACTGAATAATAAAAAAAATGATGTGATATTATTCATTCTTAATGAATAGTTTTATAATAAATAAATTATTAAATAAACCAAAT
The DNA here is from genome assembly GCA_002505765.1 of Methanobacterium sp. UBA176. GTDB lineage: Archaea > Methanobacteriota > Methanobacteria > Methanobacteriales > Methanobacteriaceae > Methanobacterium_D. Next base: position 26,976 of record DAVZ01000023.1, read on the forward strand.
TAAAAGACTAAATTTAAAAAATAATTCTAAATTCTGTTCCTTTATCTGTATTAAGTTCAATAGTACCTTTAAGTTGTTTAGCCAGTTTATTAACCAGTCTTAAACCAGAAGTTTCCATCTTCTCAATGTCCATATCTTCAGATAATCCAATTCCATTATCCAGTACCTTCAAAACAGTTTTATTATCATCTGAATGGAATTTAATATCTATCTCACCTTCTCTTCCATCTGGAAATGCATGTTTAAGAGAATTGGTTACCAGTTCATTGATAATGAGCCCGCAGGGGATTGCAACATCGATATCAAGGGGTATTCCTTCAACTTCCATTTTAAATGAAATTAAATTGGGATCGACACCATAAAAATCAAATAAATAACTGGTTAATTCACGAATGTAGCATGAAAAGTCAATCATGGCAAAATCTTCTGATTCATTGAGCTTTTCATTGATTAACTCAACTACCTTTGCCCTGTTTTGAATTTCCTGATTAAAATCTTCTGGATTTTTCTGGCCGTTTTGAAAATATTCAGCATCAATTATACTTATAATGGTATGTAAGCTGTTTTGAATCCTTTGCTGAATTTCATCAAGTAAAATCTTCTTTTCCTCAAGTGATGACCTTATTTCTTCTTCTGCCTGTTTGCGTTCGTTAATTTCCTTTCGAAGCTTTTTATTTGCTTCTTTAAGGCCACGTGTTCGTTTTTCCACCAGCTCTTCCAGATGATCCCTGTGCTTTATTAACTCCTCTTCTATAGCTTTACGTTCTATTGCATAAAATATGGATCGGGCAAGCAATTTTCCATCAACCTCCCCCTTCATAAGATAGTCCTGAGCTCCCTGATGTACCGCTTCAACAGCAATGTCTTCATCGAATTGACCGCTTAATATTACGATGGGTAAATTTGAACTGCTATTATGTGCTTTAATGAACGTTTCAAGTCCGGTGCTATCTGGCAGGTTTAAATCTAAAAGTAAAACTTCAAAATCATTCTTTCGGAGGCACTCCAAACCTTTACCAAGCTTTTCAACATGGGTAAATACAAAATTAAAATGTCTAACTTCTTTAAGCATTTCCTGTATTAAACGTGCATCCCTTATGTTATCTTCTATTATTAAAATCCTAGTAGAATTTCCCATTTAGATTTACACCCCAAATAATCTCCAGTATTTATAATTCAACCTCTTCTGCTAATTTAAGATAATAGACAAATAGGCGATTGCCCCATTCTATCGCCTCTTCATCCTCGCTTATTAAATACTTATGAAGATCGTAAATCCCATCTGTAGAAAAAAGCCCAAGAGCAATGAAATTATCTGCCACAGTAAAGGACATTTTAATATCTTCTATTTTCCATAACTTAAATTCCTTCTCTAAAATGGCCTTTCTAAGATTTTCACGACCCTTTATCTCTATCCACTTTTTCAGTACTTCCGAAGTTAGCATAAGCTGCAGAGAACTGTTCTCCAGTATTTCTTCAAACATCTCTATCTTCTGGGGAAGTAGAACAGAAGATATGTATTTAACCTCATTTGCCTTTGATAATAATTCTGCATGAACTGTTTGCGGTTTCATTACATCTGTAGGCGTAGATTCAACTACAAAGGAGTTATTGAGACTTCCAATTCTTTCAAGTAAATTTTCTGGTATTGCCTCTATTTCGTGTTTTAAAAGTATTTTTTCAAGTTCTCCTAAGGATGTGGATGCTTTAATAAGATTAGTAAGATTCAGGGCAACAATTTTTCCAGTTTGAGAAAGAGAATATCCTCCAGACTTTTTTAAAATGAGATTTCTCCCTTCAAGCTGACTCATTCCATGTAGAATAGTTGAAGAATTTAGATTGGTTTTATCTTTAAGATCTCCTAAATTCTTAGATCCCTCATTTAAAACAATAATAATTTTAGTTCTAACATCAGAAGCAGTGAAAAATTTTAAATCATCTCTAACTTTCTCATAAAGCTTTAAAATATTTGAAACCATTGTTTTACCTTTTAAATTAAATGAATTATCATTATTATAAGTTATGACTATTTTATCCCTATAATCACTTCTATAATTCCTTAAATTCATTTATCCTTTAGATTAAACTTAGGAATTATCCAGTTGTCTATTGCATTAACAGATTATAAGTAAACATTTGAAAAAATCTAATTAACAGACATTTTTTGTTTTTTTTACTTATTATTTTTTATGATATTATTTTTTACAATTTCATAAATAATATCTAAATTAAATTAGTTATGATAATACTCAAATCAACTCTTATTTCAATGAAACTTGTCAAAAAAAGTTGATTCCCCATTAAAATGGTTTGTATTAGATTGTGGCGGTTTTGAATCTCTGGATTATACCACTGCAGAAATGCTAAAGGATTTACATCATCAGTTAACCAGTAAAAACTTTAAATTAGTCATAATCACATCAATACCACAACTTAGGGATAAACTGGATTGTTTAGACTTAACTGAAATTATAGGGGAAGAAACATTTATTTTAGCGCCTGTGAAGCGCTTGAAGCCTTCAAATCCCAAACTAATTTGAAAATAATTAAATTCTATTATAAAAAAATACATCATTAACTTTATTCATATAGTAATCAATCTATTAATTTAAGGACGGTGCAATATGTCATATTCTCTTATCCATAACGGGACTCTAATAGATGGAAATGGAGGTAATCCTCTTCCTAAAGCTGCTATTTTAATTAAAGATAATCAAATTGTTGATGTGGGAACCGAAGATTCCATTATTCTACCTGATGAAAAAATAAGAAAAATCGATGCAAATGATATGTTCATTTTACCAGGATTTATAGACCTCCATGTCCATATAATGACCAATGGGTTTAAATTAGAAGATACCATGTATAATCCGCTTTCTTATTACTTTTACAGAGGAGTCGAAAATTTAAGGAATACTATTAATGCTGGAGTAACTACAATACGAGACGCTGGCCTTGCAGATATCGGAGTTAAAAAAGCAGTTGAAGAAGGTTTGATCGTTGGGCCCAGATTACTTATAACCGTGGTACCGCTTTCAATGAGCGGTGGGCATTTTGACTTCACATTAAATTCAGGATTTGACATGAGGATATCCTATCCTGGACTCCCTGAAAGTATCTGCGACGGAAAAGAAGAAGTATGTAAGAAGGTAAGAGAAATACTTCGTGCTGGAGCCGATTTTATTAAGGTAATGGTTACTGGGGGCGTTATGAGCGCAAACGATAGGCCAGAACATACTCAATTTACTATGGAAGAATTAAAAGTTATGGTTGAAGAAGGTAAATATCATGACAATGTTAAGGTAATGGCTCATGGTCACGGCTCTGAAGGTATTAAAAATGCACTTAAAGCAGGTGTTTATTCTATAGAGCATGGCACTTATCTCGATGATGAAGCAATCCAGATGATGGTTGATCAGGGAACCTACCTCATCCCCACTTTCGTTGTAATAAAACACAACAAAAAATATGCTGAAGAAGGAAATCTACCTGAGTACTGCACAGAACAGGCTATAGAAATAGTAGACGTACATGATAAAAACATTAGAAAGGCATATGAAGCCGGTGTGCGCATCGTAATGGGCACAGATTGTGGAGTTGTACCTCACGGACTTAATTTAGAAGAATTAGGATTTCTATGTGATATGGGAATGAGTCCAGAAGAAGCAATTATGGCAGGGACTAAATATGCTGCTGAATGCCTGGAAATGGACAATAAGATAGGTACAATTGAAAAAGGTAAATTTGCAGACATTATTATCAGTAAAAAAGATCCTATTGCCCATATAAAATCTCTTGGAAATCCAGATAATGTTGTACTGGTAATGAAAGATGGTAAAATCGTTAAAGACCTTCGTGCTTGATTTTTAAAGTCATTTTTGTTTAAATCAATTGAATTTCCTTTAAAAATGAAAAATAATATTTTACCATAATTATTTATAATTTAAAAAGTATAAATAAATTCATGTTTAGGGGGGGTTAAAATTAATCATAATGATT
>DAVZ01000001.1 GCA_002505765.1 Methanobacterium sp. UBA176
ATGTAAATCAGGAGGTGTGGAATTAAAAGCGTCTGATGCTGGACAAGTGCTTACAGCCGATGATTTCCCATTTAAAAACGCAGAAGAAGTTGCAGATACCATTGTAAATAGAGCAGGATTGTAAAAAATTCTTTTTCATTTTTAATTCTTTTTTAGTATTTTATTATTTTTTTTTAGAGCCCAGAATGAATTTGCCAAAGTGGCATTTTTGTTGAAATCTTTCTAAGGCTTGGAAATATCATTTTTTTTGAGTAAATAATAGAAAATAAGGTTTTTAAGATAAAAAAATAAACCGAGCATAGTCTTCAAAACAAGCAGGACAAAGACTTATATATCGGCCATTTATTGAACGGAAGCCGGATTTATTATTTTCCTCTGGAATATATGATTTTTCACATATATCACATATAAGAAGCCTTTTTTTATGTTCTGCCATCATATTTAGCCTCTATCAAAGAAAATTTAAAATATTTAATGTTATAGGTGTTGTTTTAAAGCTTCTTCAACATCTTCCTTGGTAATATATTTTTTATCTTTTTTTTTAGCGTAATAAACTACTTTTAAAGCTATTTTATATGCATTATTTTTTAGTGTGGTTTTTAATTCGTTTTTACCAGCTTGCTGCACGTTAACATGTTCTAAATTTTTTTTATTAGAATCAGTCATAACTTTTTTCACCTACAATTTTAATTATTCTCCAATATTTAACTTGAAATCAATTCCTAATAAATTTTTTTGCAATGAATAATCATTATATAACTTATTTCACTAAAAGGGACTTTTTAAGAAATTTTCTATTAAAATTCTTCACATTATGTGTTTTATTTTACACTTGAAGTGTATGTCTAAATAGGAACTATTTTTACTTTGTAAAAAACTTTTCAACTACCCTCCCTCAAACCCTATAAAACAATTCAACTAATACGTGGAATTCATTTCTAAAGACATTGAAAGAGAAATCCACTAATGAAACATCTAAATGGCACATTTATTAAAGATGAGTGCTTATTCAGGTGCAGACACCGCTGGATTGGGTGTATAGCCAAGCGTTAGAAAGAACAGGGAGTTATCAGGAAAGGATATAATGTGAGATATTTTTGTTGGGAAATTGATGTAGCTCTTATTGAAATGAACTAGACATGGCTAACGCTTGAGTTCCACCTTCGCTCGTTGGGATTGGTCATTATTCGAGAAATTAAGCATTTTAAAGTACTAAAATCAGAAAATAGGTCTTATTTTCAAGATAACTTTAAAATAAAAAATAAGAATAATATTAATACTTCATGTATCAATAGATTCTGATAATAAAAATTCTAATTATTAAATTATGTCTAAGATTTAAGGAGCAATCTCATGGAATACATTTTATATGCTAAAGGACATCCAAACGTCACATCGGCCCACAAATCCACATTTGAAGTGACCATGGATAAGGAGATTGGAATAAAAGCAGATTGCATTATTGGGGTTTCATCTGATTCCAAGCTTGAAGATTTCCCTGATGAACTTCGAAAAGCTATTCAATGTGAAGACACAGTTATAAAAATCCAGCTTCAGACTGAAAACGGTTTTGATGAAATTATAGGTTATGGTCACCTGGAATTAACTCTTGATCATCCCACCGACATGGTCTGTAGAAAAAGTGATTTCAAATGTAGCCGAACATTGATGATTAAAGCAAATAAAGCTGCTGTAGATTTAAATAGAGAATTAATAAGTGATCTTAAACAAGGAAAGGAATTAAAAGTTAAAATTATTGTTGAATAAGAAGATTTATGAGTATAAAGAGCAATAATTGGTATATTTTTGGCTTTAATTATACTAAAATGTCTAAAGGGTGATTTTTTGGATTCGACATACGAAAAAGTGAAGGCATTCATTGAAGATAACGGCGATCATTACTATTTGTGCGAAATAGAGGATATACTGGGAGTAAATGAAGAAACACTTCTGGAAATATTAAGAGAACTCAAAAAAGACAATATAATAACTGAGGACCATTATTTTGAAACAGGGTGTTTGAACAACAAAATCTGCTCTGATTGCTTTGAGCCATTGGAACATGAAGACACCGAGCTTGGAGAAACTTCAGAAGGAGAAGTTCAGTATAAGCACATTTACAGATGCCATAAATGTTTAAAAAAGGAGTATTATTGAGGATTTCCTTATTTTGTTAAAATATTTAAATCTTAAATTTCTAGAATTAGATTTTAAACCAAATTATAAATGATTTAATTTGATGGATTTATTAAGCAATAAAATAACTATATTGAATTTTATTAATAAAATTTAGTTGATTTTAAGCTGTTAAAGATGAAAAGTAGATAAATGCTCAAGAATTTCGGTTTAGTCTATATGGAAGGTTGAGAGTTAGTGCTTATTAGGCGTTTCCTATTGTTTATTGGCGCAATTGGTTTCTTTAGTTAAATTTAGTTAATAATAAAAGGTAAAATTCATTTTTGAAGCGCATTATAGAATTTTTTAGATTTAAAAATAGATAGCTTTTGGATTTCCTTCCATCCGAGCGAAGCGAGGCTTAGTTTTCGCTTTTAATTTTTGATGAAACTTTTTTCTAAAAAGTTTCAATTTCTCTTAAAAACTTCGTTTTCGAGGTACCAAAAATTCAAAGAATTTTTGAATGCAGGGAACGGGATTCGAACCCGCGAAGGGACTCACCCACTAGGCCCTCAACCTAGCGCCTTTGACCGCTCGACCATCCCTGCTAATTTAAAAGAAATATCCCTTAAATTTAAAGATTTGGGGACGTAAAAAATAGCTTTTACAGTTAGAACATGTTATTGTTTTTCATTTTCACTATTTAAATGTTTTGATTTATAATTTAAATGGATTAAAGTGTATTTAATAATAGATTATAGGATAAAATAAATAAAAAATGTTTTAAATTATTCTTCTTTCTTCATGGGTCTTTCACAACAGATTATTGCGCAATCCTCGCATCCACATTCTTCTTCTACGACAACCACCAGTCCACATTCTTCACATTTATATTTTTCACCCTTTTTAGATACCATTGTTTTTACCTCATAATTTTTAAATCTCTGGATTTTATTCCATCAAATTCAAACTCTATTAATAGCTTACTATATGTTGGAATTAGTAAATTAATTTAATGGTTATATTTTAAAGGTATTTCATGAAAGCAGTGACCGAGGTTCTGGAAGGAATTCTTGTAGATATAGAGGTATCCATAAAATCAGAAAGGTTTGAAATTGCTGGATACAATGATTGGAGAGGGAGGATAGAAATTAGGATAAAATCGCCCCCACTTAAAGGCAAAGCTAACAAAGAAATAATTAATGGATTCTCAAACTTAACTAAAAAGCCTGTTGAAATTATTTCAGGATTAAAAAGCAGGCAGAAGACTTTAAAAATTTATAATTTAACTAAAAATGAGTTCTTAAAAATTTTAGATTTAAAATAATCAATACATAGAAAAATACTCATTAAATTGAATTAAAAAAAATTCTGTTATTCAAAAATATTATTTAGAAAAAGAATATATATTATTCTATGATAGGAGAAAATCACGTTAAAGAAAATATAAATCTTCTGCTTGAAAATTTTAAAAGCATAGCTGAAATTACGGTTAATTTTGATAGATATGACATGATTCTATATAATTACGATGAAATAGAGAATATAACAAAGTTTATAGAGGAAAAGACAGATATTATATCGTGGACAGCTCTTAAGACAAGGGTTAGTCGGATATAAATACAATTTTATATTAATTTCACTAAAAATATTTAAATCTTAAAATTCAAGTTAATTAAAAAAAATTAATGGTGATGTATTTTCTAATATATTTTATTTAATAATTGAGCATAATTTAAGGGTGAATATTTATGAAAGCGGTAATACCGGCTGCCGGGCTGGGTACAAGATTTTTACCGGCCACAAAGGCACAACCAAAAGAAATGCTACCTGTTTTTAATAAACCAACCATACAATATGTGGTTGAAGAGGCTGTTTCTTCTGGAATTGATGATATTTTAATTATAACTGGAAAGGGAAAGAGGTCCATCGAAGATCATTTTGACAGGTCGTTTGAATTAGAATATTTCCTTCAAAATAGCGGGAAAACAAATTACCTTAATGAAATAGAGTCAATATCTGAAATGGCAGATATTTATTATGTAAGACAGAAAAAACAAAAGGGATTAGGTGATGCTATTTTATGCGCAAAGAAACATATCGATGGAGAATCATTTGCAGTTTTACTTGGGGATACCATAGCACAATCAAATGTCCCCTGCACAAAACAACTTATGGATGTACATGAAAAATATGGATCTACGGTTATTGCCATAGAAGAAGTTCCTGATGAAAGAATAGAACGATATGGAATAATTAAAGGCAAAAAAATTGACGATTCACTGTATAAAATAGAAGATCTAATAGAAAAACCTAAATTAGAAGATGCACCTTCAAATCTGGGAATTATTGGTAGATATATATTAGCTCCCGAAATATTTGACTATATAACTGAAATAGATCCTGGTGTTGGTGGAGAAATCCAGTTAACTGATGCTTTAAGGCTTTTAGATGAAATTTATGGCTGTATATTTAATGGCAAACTTCATGATATTGGAAATACGGTGGACTGGCTTAAAAGTTCCATTGAAATAGCAATGGAACATGATGAGGTTAAGGATGAATTGAGAGAATATCTTTTAAAAATTCTAAAATAATTTTTTAAGTATTCATTTAATTTTTTGATTTGAATGCTCATATTTTATCCTGTAAAATATGAAGGAAGTAACCCTGTTCTTCTTTTAAATGGATTCATCAGTATCACCATAAACATCATAAATATTATTTTTGTGCATGTTTGTACTGTTTAGTATGTTTCTTTATTTATTGATAATAAAATTAAATTAATTTTTAATTTAGTTTTTTTTTGGATATTAACTGTATTTAAAAAGCTTATTTTATAAGAACCAAGTTAATAAACGTTTAATAAGTTGCAAAAAAAGGGTACTAAATACAATTCCTGAAGGAATTCAAATTGTATGATCTTAAAATATCAATATTTTATGGTGTTTATAGTGAATAACCGAATTTTTTAAACTTTCCAAATTCTATAATTAACATATTGTGCTTTAAACAGGATTAAACGTGATTTATTGAATTATCCAAAAATAATTTTTGTAATAAAGTTATGTTATCCACTATAATTAAAAATATATGTATATGGAATATTTTGATGGAGTTCAGAGGAATTTTTTGAGAATCAAGGTAAAGGTGAGAATTTTAGAACTGTTAGTTTGATGCAGTCTAAGATTTCAAGAGAAAGTGGAAGAAATAGATTCAATTATTAAAGATAATAAATATAGAATATTTAATATTAAGTTTTATTAGGATCGCAATTAGCTAGAAAAACATGGAAATGGTTTTATAATCAATACTGTCATTATTTATTGTATAACTCATGATTCCTCCATCTGATCCTAAAACTAAATGTTTACCGCCAGTCGGCATAAACCAAGTTTTGAAGATTTAACAAAAAATTTGTAGATGATTATATAAGTTCTAAAGATACTGGATTTGAGGGATTATGAACCTGTAAATGTAGGATATACCAAGTTAATAAGGGAATTAAAGAATTTCAAGACTTTAAAAATCTTTCATTCTATTTTTATTTTATTTTTCAATTGAATTCTAAATAGATCCTTCCATATGAATTCTCCAATGTGGCTATTTAGTTTAAATCCCAGAAGGCTTAATCACAGCCTAAACATGGTAAATCCACTCCTTCGTTGAATATCTAACGGTTTGACAAAGCCATCGAAAATTTTGTTTTTGATGTTTGCAAAGCTTGTCTTGCAACCGCAAATAAAAAAAATATTGGTTTTGCATGCGTCAAAAATCATGGATTTTTGACAGTAAAACTCCACGAAATATACCAAAAATCAAAGCAACGGAAAACTATGCATTTTTTGCCCCAGAATTTGTAGAATTTTGAGGTATTTTGAATGTTTTGCCAGGCCTGAGCTTTAACTTATTATATTATTAAAACGATAGAATACCTGCAAGATTCTTCACATGAACATGACCATAAAGCGTTTACTGGCAGCTCTTTGCAAGAACAAACACCATCCAAACGGAATAGCCGTTGCAGCATCACCAAGTTATGATTTGTATCTGCATTTTTTATGGATGATGAAACCCACTATAGCTATAATCAGCCCGGTTATCACTATTTCTCCTGATATTGTAAATTTAGATTCTATCTGATTATATACGCTTCCCAATTGCCATGCTATTAACCCAAAAACAAATGCTTTTACTAAAGTTCCTGAAAAAGTTAGTAGGGTAAATTTTTTTATATCATACTTGATAAAACCACAGGAAGCACTTACAAGAATACTGGGTAATATAGGGAGTGCTCTTGCAGTAAAAATTGATAATTCAATTAAATTATGTTTAGAATATTTTTCCTCAGTTTTTTCCACTTCTTCCCATGACAATCCAAGGTATTTACCCCAACGGTCAACAAAAGGCTTACCTACCTTATAAACAATTCCGTAAAAAAGTAAAGACCCCAATGTAACTCCTAAGGCTGCAGGTACTGCTATGTAAAGAAAAAGCCTTCCAAATGCTTGGAGGGAGATTTGAGAGTTATCCATTATAAAAAGGCTTGAAACCATTATAACAGCCGAAGAAGGTATAGGAGCTATAATCTCTTCAAGAATACTACCAAAAAAGACGCCAAAAAAGCCATAACTGACTATAAACTCTTTTAAGAGCATAGTTAACTCTGCAAACATGGATTTAAAACCTTTTTAAACTATTATTCCCTGAATTTTTGTTTTTCATAAAAGCGGATTTATTATTCAGTATTCTAAATAAAAAATAGATTATCTTTTGCTTTATGCAGATTTATCCTATTTAGGGGGTTGTAAAGTTATTGGGGGTTGAGCAGATTTGTTGAAATATTTTTGACTTAATATGTCTTACTGAAAACAATGATTAACGAATATGAAATATTGATTCCA
>DAVZ01000010.1 GCA_002505765.1 Methanobacterium sp. UBA176
GATTTATATGCAAAACTTACAAAAACTTCGTTTTTGTGCATTCGAAATCACAGATTTCGAAAGATACAAGTGCAAAAGTTGTAGTAAAAAGTTCGTAACACAGCTAAATCCTGTTATAAAACCCCATCACAGGTATGCGAATGTTTTTACTGATAAAATAAAGTCTGTTATAAAAACAGTGTATCGTTCACTGCGTAAAGCTGCAGAAGACTTCCTGACGTTCTTTGGTGTCATGCCTTCCCATACATCTATAATGAATTGGCAGACCAACGAGCTTGAAAATCGGATTGAGAACATAGATGTTGATTATTCCGGATATTACACCTATGATGAGCAGTGGATTAAACTTAACGGGCTATGGCATTACCGTTTAACTTTATACGACTACATATTAAATATTCCAGTAGCCGAAGAAATAGCACCCGATAAAGAAAAAGAGACCATAAAAGAGTTCATAGTAACATCTACAAATGGTAAAAACTTTTATTCATTAATCACTGATGGATTACAGGAATATAAAAGTATAACAGATAAAATTGAGAGTTATTCATCAACAATGCATCTCTCACAACTATCGTTGTGAGTTTGCAAATCAATGATTTGCAATTTCCACCTGTTAAAAAATATGAAAGACGAAATATATCCCATATTAAGGCCTAAAACTGTGTTTTATGAGGATAAAATGAGATTAAGATTTTATTTCAGGGAAATAAAGCACGTATTCGACACCTATGTGGAGGAAATATCAACACAAAGACTTGAAAGGTTACTTGATGAATTTAGTCAGATTCCCACAGTTTTACAGAAATTTATCAAGAATAATATAATCCCTGACTTTCGGAGGCTTACTCAATTCACCAGAAATCCCAATGTGCCGCGAACGACCAGTTGCAATGAAAATTACTACCTGTAAACCTTACCAGATGAATTAAAAAGAAAATTCAAAACACCAAACGGAATAACCAACTATCTACAACTACAAATGAAAAACTGGACCAGAAAACACATAAAAGATACCAACATGTGAAAATCTCTGATTTTCACTGTGAAAAATCGAAGATTTTTCAACACCCAATAACTTTACAGACCCAAAAATGACAAATTGTTAAATAGTTTAGTTGTTATTGATGAAGCACATAGATTTGCACCACGAGGAAAAATTGAAGATGACTCTTTAAATGATGTTAAAAAAACCTTAATCGATGCAGTAAGGACAACACGTAAATATGGATTAGGATGGATGTTCATTAGCCAAACATTATCAAGTTTGGATAAAGATATAATTAATCAAATAAGAATATTCACTTTTGGCTTCGGTCTTGCTTGGGGTGTAGAAAGACAAGCTTTAAGAGAAATAATAGGTGGTCAGAAAGAAGCTCTTTCCTTATATCAAATGTTCAGAGACCCTCATAGCAGTCTCGGAAAAAGAAAATATTCTTTCATGAGTGTTGGCCCAATTTCTCCACTATCATTTTCTGATTCTCCCTTGTTTTTTACAGTATTGGAATATCCAGATGAATTTTTAAAAATAAATTTTGAGTGAGGAATGAAAAAAGACAGAATTAATGAGGACTCTTTGATAACTGAAATTAATAAATACTTAATTCATCAAGGTTTTAAGATAAATCCTCATCTGAGAGTAGAAGATAATAAGAAAAATACGTTAAAAAAGATTCATCAGCAAAAAAGAAAAGAAAAAATTAGATCACACAGTAAATTCTTAATAAAAAATCTTAAAAAAGTGCAAAAATATTCAATATCGGGTGAAGAGTTAGAACCCGAAAAAATTGATTTAGAATTAATAGAAATCAAATCACGTTCTTTATACTCTAATCTCTTTTTCTGGTGGAATTTAATGTGGTGGTCATTACCTTATGATCAACCTGTTGGTAGACAAATGCGGTTTTTTTTATGGGATAATTACCATGATTGTCCCTTTGGTTTGTTTTATTTACAAAGTCCGCCATTAAGATCGGCTGTTAGAGATAATTATCTCGAAATTAATAATCAAAATGTTGACTATTGGATAAATCAGTCTTTATATGGTCAAAGAATTGGTGCTATACCTCCATTCAATGAATTATTGGGGGGGAAAATGGTTACTTTGTCTTTAACATCCAATGAAGTAAGAGATTCATATGAAAAGAAATATCAGAACAAAGAAACATTGTTAGAACATAGAGAGCTTCCAAGTAAATTACTATTCGTTACTACTACAAGTGCTTATGGGAAAAGTAGTGTATATGAACGAATATCATATAATAATGAACCAGTAAGTTATTTTCTCGGATTCACTTCAGGAGCTGGCACTTTTCACATTTCTGAAGAGTTATATCAAAAATGTCTTAATTATTTAGAGCAAAAGGATATAAATGTTAAAAGAGGTTATGGAACTGGACCGTCACGGAAAATGAAATTAATATCTAAAGCATTTGCACATTTAGGAATCCCTCAATATACATATCATAATATAAAGAGAGGGTACTACTTATTTTCCAATGTTGAAAACCTTAAAGATATAATTCACAATAATTCTCAACCAGTATGGTATGATAGGCCATTTCCTGATCTATTTGATTTTTGGAAAGAGCGCTGGTGTATTCCTAGAAGTAAAAGAATTGATGCATGGAAAAATTTTGACACAGATTCTTTTTTTTATGAATGCAGAAAAAGAAATTAATGAAATAAAATAAAATTTATCCTAGCAATAATGCTCATTCTACAAATTATTTTTCATTCCTAATTAATTAATTTCTCAGAATTATTAATAATCTAAAAATAATTCAAATATTATATCATTTAAAAGCTTAACTTTGATAAATCAATTACATCAAAACAAATTCCATTACTTTCTAATTCTGGTTTAAAGCGGGTAATATCGGTATCATTAGTAACTATGGGTAAATTGTTATCACAAGAATAGCATAATAATGCCATATCTTCATAAGAAGGAGTTGAATAGCCCTTTTTGGCTACATGCTGCTGCATTTTTGCTGTTCCATTTAGGGATTTGTAAAAATTTTTAACATTGTTAATATCGCTGTTTTCAGGCGCATAGTTCATTATTTTAAACCAAAATTTCTCTTGTAATCTTTTAAGTTTCTTTTCAACATTATTTAAAATAAAAAGCCGTGTTTTATCATTTATATGTCTTACACCAAATCTTCTTTTGGTTTCAGGCATATCACAGTATTCATCAACAATTTTAGCGAGTGTTTTCTTGTAAATTTCATCTATAATCAAGTTTAAAGCAATAATATCGACGTTACTGGCTAGAAATTTCTGCGTTAAATTATGTATTTTAATGGTAAATTCAGTATATTGAATAGTTATGGGGCTACCTTTAAATTTTAAATTCATATTAAAACAGTAGTATATTATGCAATTAGCATCGTACAGGGCTTGTGAATAGGGGATTGGAGAGTTTTTCATCGTCATCGTCCAAAAGAAGTTCTAAATCGAGCGATTCATCGTCAAGGCGTGGAAATATTTTTAGTTCTTTACTGCAAATTTCCTGTATATAGTCAAATTTTTCTTCCCCTTCAACTATACTTAAATTTGTCAGAGTATCGGGTTCATTTAATATTAAATCATTTACCTCTAACAGGTAATCAACATATGATGAAATATAGTTTAATAGCATGTCTTTTTGGATTGGATCCTTTAAATTTTCGTTTTTTAATACAGTCAGGCAATAATCTAAAGATCCTCTAATAAATATAGAATTACGGCTTGATTCTTTGCTTCTGAAGATCGATATCACGTCTTTTATATCGATTAACATTTGGGTTTTCAATTTCTCATATTCTCCTTCTTCTTTGATATGGTGATTGTAAACGTAATTTTTGAGTTGATAGAAAGTATAGGAACTATATTTATCTAAAACAGCGTTAAAATGTTTTATATGTCTTTTAGAAATACTTTTTAATAGATTTTTAATTATTTGTTTTCCTTTATTGGTTATTTTAAATATCCATTTCCCAACATCTTCCATTTCAATGTAGCCTTCTTCTTTAAGTAAAAATGCATCTGATTTTATACTTGAAGTATAGGGGCCATAATCATCCTTTGTAAATTCATATTCAATTGGAATTTCGCCTTCTACTTTAGCTAAATAGATATATTTCTGCAAATAAAAATTTCCTTCAATTTTATCCAGTTTATATAAAGAATAAAGAATAGGCCAACATCTGGGGATGTTTTTCATATAGTATAATATGTATGTAGCATATAAATATTTTTTATTAATTTAGCGATAACTATAAATAGTTTATTACGTGTATTTACACAGAAATAGGTTCTCTTTTTGTATAATTTCATTCCTCATCAATCAAATTCTCAAAACCCTCAAAATCTCTCAAAATCTCTCAAAAATTCTTTGAATTTTTGGAGCACAAACACGAAGTGTTTGTAAGCTACGATTTCGGAGCCCTCGAACATGGAATGTTCGGGGCATCAAAAATCAAAGATTTTTGAATGCACGAATAACTCCGTTTTTCGTAAGCTTCGTTTCCGGGGTCTCAAAATCTAGAAGATTTTGAAGATCATCAAAAACAACATCTAATCCACACATACTGGGCACATAATTCGCTGCTTTAGCTGAATCAACTCCAATAACCTGAAATCCAAGCTCTTCAATCGGCGCAACTACCATGCAGGTATCGCAGACCAGTTTTCCACCTGCCTTTTCTATGATTTCAGTGTAGCCCATTCTGTCGGCTGTAGCTTTTACTGGAATTGATGTGCAAACCCAGAGCTGATTTTTAAGCCGTTTTCCTTCTAATTTCTCGGCAATGGTTTTTATTTCTTCGATTGATGAGTGGGGGCAACCTAAACAAATAAGGTCTGGTTTTTCAGTGCTTGTTGAAAGTTTTCTCCTTGTCTTATCAATATCTGCTCTATCAACACTGATTTGCTCTAGATCATTGATATCTAATCCCTGGAGAGCTTCTTTGTACTCTGGAGTTAAATTTTCAACATGATAAAGTGCTACAGCGCCAGAAGAAGCAAGTGCTGCACCTAAGCTTTTAAGATCATTTACAGATGACCTATTTTTGAATTTAAAGTAAGGCACGCCATCTCCAACCGCTTTTCCAACCAAATAACCGATGGCGCCGTAATCTACTCCTTTGATTTCATCTTCAACATCAACAATTAAATTAGCTTTTCGATTTTCATCAAGATGAAAACCATATTCGGCGGTTTTTCCACAAATTGCAGCTGAAAGCGCCCCAGGCCCACCTTCACGGTTTGTTTTAGCGCCAATTACAGAGTTTACGTAGGCCACGGCAGATGATTCTGACCATGCAACATGATCTCCTTTAACTGGAACGTTTCCAACAAGATAGGGGGTGCAGGTGCATGTGGTGGTTATATCCATCTTTCTGTAGGCATCGATTATTTTAAGCTGTTTTTCTGTGAATTCTTTTGAAAATCCAAGGTCATTTCTTTCGAGATCAATTCCTGCAGGATTCAGGGTGGATGGAACTATCACTCTGGCATCTATGGCCATATCTACCAGAAATTCCAGCCCAGCATCTCCAATGGTTTTAAAGGAAACTCCTGAAATCTGGGCAGATGTAATATCCACCAGTCTTTCTGCGTTGTAGATTTCCCCTAAAGCTATGATAATTTCCATAGCCTTTTGAACGGCAGTTCCATATTCTCCTGCCTCCATCTTCTCTTCTTCTGGTGTGAGGTACATAGAATCACTATTTAATTAATTTGGCAAATTTAATTATTTTTATCTATAATTTAAAAATAATTCAACCCTTGATTTGAGTTCCCACTATCTCATCAACGATATCGGTGAAATTATCCATTTCTTTAAAGGGTAAAACAGCGCCTGCAGCTATATTATGGCCTCCCCCAACACCATTAAAGCTTTTCGCTGCTTCAGAGAGCGCATATCCAAGGTTAACCCCTTTTTTGATCATAGGGACTGTTGTTCTTCCTGAGACCTTTATAATCTGATGCATCCTGGAAATGGCAATTACAGGCTTATTTGGATCTAAAATTTCAAATTCAATTCCCAATGTGGCTATGGTACCCATTAAGCTCTTTTTGGTCTTATCTTCGGTGTAAATATACTGTATATGGTTTAAATGAGTTGATCCTTCCTTTTTAATCCAATCTATTCCCTTAACCAGGCTTTCTCTGTATTTTTTGGCAAATTCAATTCCTTCGTTAAGTGAGGGCTCTCGCTCGCCCATGCAGATGCTGAGTCCTGTTCCATATTTTTTATTCTTACCACAGGCATCAAGAATTGTGGAGTAATTTTCGATATCTCTTAAAGCCGGCGCTTCAGCGGGAACGCTATATGTTGAGCTGAAAATTTTTTTATTTAACTTTATAAGCTCTTCTTTGAGGATATCCCTCTCTTCATGGCTCAAATCTTCAAATTTAATCCCATAGGACAGTCCATGATCTTTTAAAAATGCTTTAGCTCCTTCAGGATCTCCTGAAATTCCTTTTAGGACAGGAGTGAAGGTATAGGCAAGGGATTTGTAAATGGGCTCTTCCCCTTTATAAGCTATTTTAAGGTCTTCCCTTTCTTCGATTATCCCTGCATTAAGTCCTTCATCCAGTATGGTCTTGTTTACGCCATGGATTCCATCATTGCACTGCATATCTCCAAATGCGCCAACCAGGGCAAGTCCTGATAAATCTACGTTGTCCATTCCCCTTACAGATAGGTATGAAACTCCAGAAGCGCTTACATCTCGAGTACCGTCTATTCCAAAAAGATGGGGATTAACATGAACTAGATTATCGTATTTTTCTTCATTATCGGTTAATACCTGATGATGATCACAAATAACTGTATCTGCACTGAATTTAGATATAATATCTTGATATGGACTTCCCATATCGCAAAAAACAAATAATTTATATCTTTCCTGTTTGAGTTTTTTTAGAACCTTCTCTTTAAGTCTGGGAACTATGGTAATGTGGAATTTTCCGCCTTGTTTTGATATTGCATTGCAAATTATCCCCGCAGCGGATAATCCATCAGAATCATTGTGAGAGATGATTCTCACAATATTATCCTCATCTAAATGCTCTTTTATAAGAGAGCAAGCTTCATAAGCCTTATTTAACAATGAGTGCTGCGCTTTTTGGGTCATATCTCCATCCTTCAGGAAGTACGCCTTCTTTTACGTAATATTTGACTAATCTTCTTATTTTCGATTCGATTATTCTTAAACCTCTTCTGGTGTGAAGATCTTTTGGATTTTCTTCCAGATGATCCCTTATATTTACCGCTCTTCTTATGAGATTCATGAGATCTTCCGGGTATTTAAGCTCCTGACCGTGATCTGCAAGTATTTTGGTAATTTTTTTACCAGTTACAAGTTTTACATCCGGTACTCCGTACTGGTCCCTTAAAATTATTCCAATTTTACTTGTGGAGTTGCCTTCTTTTGTAAGTTTTAAAATTATCTCTTCGATTTCTTCCTTTGAATATTCTATCCATTCTGGCTTTATGGCCATAAAATCACCTCAATTAAATTGAACTCTTAAGTTAATCACTCATTGAATTTTAACCATGATGCAAATTTCTCAAGCGATATTCTTCTATGAGAAAATTCATTTTTTTCTTCTCTTGTAATCTCTCCAAAGGTTCTATTAAAACCATCTGGAATAAAAAGGGGATCATAGGCAAAACCATGATTCCCACGCTCTTTATATGATAGATGCCCTTTGACTGTGCCTAAAAAAATCTCGGGCTCGGATTTGGGGGTACAATACCCAACAACCGACCTGAATTCGGCGTATCTGTCTTCAACATCATTCATGAGCTTTAAAATGCCTTTATTAGTAAGAGTTTCCTGCACGTAGGACGAATACGTCCCTGGAAACCAGTTCAAGGCTTTAATAAAAAGACCAGCGTCTTCTACAATAACTGGCCCTTTAATTTTGCTTGCAGCATATTGCGCACCAAATCTGGCCACATCTTCAAGGGTGCCCTGTATTTCGGGGTATCCAAGATCCTCATGCTCAAGCTGAATGCCAAATTTTTCAAAAATTCCTCTGGCTTCTTTAACTTTGTGTTGGTTACTGGTTATAAACTTAATGATTTTTACCAATTTAACAACCTGAAATTAATTTATTAAAAATGTTTATTTTCTTTTTTTTACTTATCTATTTGGTTTTAAAATTTTAAATTTTCACATAATAGATAAAATATTGTGGTTTGAATAATTTATCTGTTTTAGTGAATAAATGAAAAAATAATTAATATACTCGTCAAAATAATATCAATGTCCAATCATAAAGTTTGCTCTGTTAGGGATAATATAAATTTTGTAAAAACTGCATCTTTTTATGAACTGTATTCGTTATTTAAAAGTTTAAAAACTTCTAAAGGACGGTTTATACTTGTTTTAGGCTCGCCTGGTACTGGTAAATCAGCAAACGTATATCAGGCGCTTTCTATGATTGATCTTCATATCTATGACGCTTTTTTGTTTATAGATATGGATTCAAAACCTGGAGATGTTTTCAGGATATTCTGGGATACTCTTAAGGAGGATATGGAAGCTAAAACCAGAAAAGAAACCTTTAAAAAGGCAGGAGAATATGATCTTATCCTTTTTGCTGATCCATTCCTTGATTCAGAATTCATTGACAGTGATAAAGTGGGTTTGGGGCTTTGGACTGAGGAAAATGGCCCCAGCACATTCCCTTTCTATTTGAAAGTGTTCTGGGAATATATTAAACACTACAAAGATTTAAAAAACATAAACGTTGTTGCTCAAACAGCATGGATCTTTAAGTTTCGGGGAGTTCGCTATGATATTTTAACTGATTTCAGTTATCTATCTAAAATTCTGGTTTTTTTGTTAAACAGATTATTTGAGGTGGTTTTAATATCATACACTACAGAAGAAATGATAGAAATCGTTAAAAGTCAATGTGAAACTGATAATAATGGAGAAATAGAAAAATATATAAGAAAATACGGTAAGAAGCCACGTTTTATTTTTGAGGCTCTGGAAAAGGAAAAAAAGTGATTTAATTAATTTCAATTTATATCTCAAATTATGACAGAATTTATTCATTTGAAGTGTAGCGACCTCTTCCTTCAATTTCACCAATTTTTTTGACTACTTCGTCATAGTTGTCTGCATTTTCATATCCTTTCAAAATTTGACTGAAAGATACATCTGCTATTTTATAATGAATCCCTGAAATGGCTTTTTTAAATACTAACAGGTCTACACCCTTATCCTCAACCAAATCTGAGTTTTTTCCAAGTCCAAAGTCTATAAATACCACTTTTTCATCCTTTAAAATAAGATTGGATGTTGTAAGGTCCCCATGGATTATGCCGCAGTTGTGAAGTTTTGCTATATCTTCACCAATCATAGTGGAAATATTTTTAATTCTTTGGATTGATGCATCTTCAAAAACGTTTTTAATGGGGATTCCTTTAATTTCTTCAATAATTAAGGATTTTTTATCCTTGTTTATGTCATAAATTAGAGGAGTCTTTACCCCGCATCTTTTTGCCTCCCCTAAAAGCTTGGCTTCCTTTTTTGTCCTTTCTTTTCTTAATCGGCGGTCGATTTCATGGATTCTGTAGCCTTTAAAAACTCTTTCTTTTATAAAGGCCTGGTGATTTAACCAATTGTCTTTATAGAGGTTGGCTTCTGCTCCTTTTTCAGCCATATCTGCAGGTAATTTAAGATGCTTTTTTGAAGATTTCATCCAGGGAACATCCACCATGTCTGTTCTGTACCTTTGGATAATTGTTGTATCCTTTATATTATGCGTGATCCCATTTTTAAACATTAAATGTCCCATCCAGGCAATCATTGCTCCATTATCGCCGCAGTATTCAACTGGAGGCATAAAAAATTCTGCATAATGCTCATCAGACATTATTTTCACCATTTCCCTTAAACGGATGTTTGCTGCAACCCCGCCGCAGAGCATAACTTCATTTTTCTTTGTATGGGCTAAAGCACGTTCTGTAACCTCTACAAGCATAGAAAAAGCAGTTTCCTGTAAACTGTAACATATATCCTCCCGATCTGCCCCAGATTCAAATTTTCTTAAAGCTGCAGTCAGTAGACCTGAAAAAGAAAGATCCATACCTTTAACAGCATATGGAAGTTTAATGAATTTGCCAGATTTTGCACATTTTTCGATCTTTGGGCCTCCCGGATGTTCAAGTCCAATTTCCCTTGCAAACTGGTCAAGACAATTTCCTATGGCAATATCGAGCGTTTCGCCGAATACTCTGTATCTTTCAGATTCATAGGCAATTACCTGGGTATTTCCACCACTAACGTAGAGCGATACAGGATCTTCTGCGCCTGTTGTAAGTCTTCCGATTTCAACATGTCCTATGCAGTGATTTACTCCAATTATAGGGATATTCAGTGAAAGGGCAAGGGATCTGGCTGCAGTTGCCGTGGTTCTAAGTGCAGGGCCAAGTCCAGGGCCGCGTGAAAATGCAACAAGACCGATCTCGCCAATATCCAGTTTTGCTTCATTAAGTGCATCCTTTATAAGTGGAACTATTGAAGCGGCATGGTGTTTTGCGGCTTCTCTGGGGTGAATTCCTCCGCTTTCTGGAATTAACTGTTTACCGGTGGATGCAAGTATATTCCCCTTGGAATCAACAATTCCAACACCGGTCTTTTCAGCAGTTCCTTCGATTCCTATACAAATCAATTATATCACTTTAATTAAAGTTATTAAGCTTTTTAATTCTATATTTCCTCTATTTTCCTTTATGTAAAATTAATTAAAATTAAATCCATATATGCTAAAAGTATATTCATATTATAATCTGATCATTAATAAATTTCTTTACGGTGAAGTAATGAAGAACCTGAAATGCTATGGATCATCAAAGATACTTAAAAAAGTTGAAAATGGGAATCCTTTATTTTTGTGCGTTATTGCAACTACGAGAACATCAAACATACCTGGAATAACCGGCGCTGGCGCCACACCTGAATTAACAGATTATACACCTGCAGCCGATTTGGAACTTGTTATGCACGGAGCTCCAAAATGTCTTTCAGAGATTCCCCAAACGGTTACTGGAGATGAAACAGCCCCCACACCGGCTGTTATAACAAAAGCATGTATTGAACTTGCAGATATTCCAATTATGGTTGTAGATGCTGGTGCAGGTATAAAACCAGACATACCTTATATTAAACTCAATGATGAACCTGGCGAGGACGTTAGAACAGGGAAAGCAGTTCCCAAGACGAAGCAAATATTTGAAAAAGGCATAATGCTGGGTAAAACGCTGTCTAAACTCACAAATCACCTTGTAATTGGGGAAAGCACCCCTGCAGGTACAACTACTGCCCTGGGAGTTTTAACAGCACTTGGATATGATGCCGGGATGAAGGTTAGCGGCAGCATGCCTGAAAATCCCCATGATCTAAAGGTTGAAGTTGTAAAAGAGGGTCTTAAAGCCGCTGGATACCAGGAAGGCGAGGTTATTGAAGACGCGCTCTGTGCTGTAGAAATTGTTGGGGATCCAATGATTCCTGCAGTTGCAGGGATTGTAATAGGTTCATCTGTCCCGGTAACCCTTGCTGGAGGTACACAGATGACTGCTATATGTGCAGTTATTAAAGGAATTGAACCAGACTTTGATTTCTCAAATATATGTATCACAACAACAATTTATGTTGCAGAGGACGAAACATCCGATATTAATTATATAGCAAATCAGATAGGGAATATAACGATTCTGGCCATGGATCCAGAATTTGAAAAATCTTCTGTTCCAGGACTTAAAAGCTATTTAAATGGTTCAGTTAAGGAAGGAGTAGGTGCGGGAGGGGCCATGTTAGTTGCAAGTTTAGGAAAAATAG
This sequence comes from Methanobacterium sp. UBA176, assembly GCA_002505765.1. Taxonomy (GTDB): domain Archaea; phylum Methanobacteriota; class Methanobacteria; order Methanobacteriales; family Methanobacteriaceae; genus Methanobacterium_D. Next base: position 11,853 of record DAVZ01000010.1, read on the forward strand.
ATATGGATGATATAAGGGCTAAAATTGAGGATATCTGCAGGGATATCTTATAAAAACATCTTTTTTTAGTTCAAGAAGTTTTCTAAAATCCTTAAAGTTCATTTATCAAGTTTATACAGTCTAAAGAAGTTTTTATAGTTTGTATTTTATTTTACATACTGGAAAAATTTTTTCCTTTACAAATTCCGAAGGCATATCTTACCTCCTTGGGGGTGGGGTGTTTCTGGATAAATATAGATGATAAAATACAAATTTTATTTATTATACTTTGAATCAGTTTATTATTATTTTGGTGCTGTTTTATATAATATTTTTAAGAATAATCTCATTTATGATTTTTGTACATTATTCCGGATTGGCTATATTTCCCGGTAACTTTATCAGTGTTTTCGAAAATGGGGGCAAAAAACCATTTTCTTATTATTGAAAAAATGGACTTTAATGGAATTATAATGTTTTTTTCAATTTAATTTTAGATTTTTCGCCGATTTTTTAGCTATAGATACTTTTTTTAGTTTTATATTTCATTTTTTAATGCTTTATGATAGGGATATCCGCATCTTTAAAGATTTTTTTCCTTTAATACTTATTTTTTTTTTATTAGCTTTATTTTAAAGTTTTTATTGAGGAAATGGTGGTTTACATACAAATCCTTATTCTCCACTAATTTAGATGCATATCCTATTCTTTAATGTGATTTTTTTAGAAATCTTTAAATAGCATCATGTTAGAAATATACTACTTGATGTTAGAAATTTATAACATCATGTTTGAAATAGATAACTTGAATGGAAGTGATAAAATGGAAGTTAAATTCAACATTTTCTGGGGCATCCTTGGTATTTTAGGTTTTTTAGGATATGTTTTGGGAGATCCAGTTTACTATGCATTTTTTGCATTTTTCCTGTTCTTTTTATCTCCTGTTTATAATAGAGCTAAAAAAAATGGGGAGAAAGAAAAACATGAAAGAAATTATGACATGTATAAAATAAGCATGTGGATTGGATCAGCCCTATTACTGGTATGTTCATTTTATCTAATGGCCACAAGAGCAATGAACGATTATGTAGCTATAGGGCTGCTTTTAGGGATTTTAATTTATGTATCCAGTTTTTTTGCATCTATTGGAATGGAAAAAACAGCCAGAGACGAGCGTTTAAGGAGAATTGGGACCCTTGCAGCAACATGGTCATGGTACATAACCCTGGTGTTCGTTTCATTCCTTGTGGTATCCATGTACTGGGCGCAGAGAATTCACGACCCAGTTGAACTGATGGGACTTACAATTTTCGTCATGGTGTCCACAATGCTTGTAGCTAACGCCATTTTAAGCCGTATAGGTGATATAGACTATATTGATTGAATAATTAATTAAACGGTTAAATGGGATCAAATGAAAACGAGAATAAAAGAATTCAGGGCCAGATACAACTTAACCCAGGCAGAACTTGCAGATAAAGTAGGGGTTAGAAGAGAAACCATAGTTTTCCTTGAAAAAGGAAAATATAATCCTTCTTTAAAATTAGCGCATGATATTGCAGTGGTTTTAAATGCCAAAATAGATGAGATTTTTATCTTTGATGATGAGGAAAAATAAATTAAAGTTTTAGTGAATAAGAAGTGATAATTATGCTTACTTTATCAAAAATATCTGTAATTTTTATGTAGAAGTTTATAAAAAGCGTTTTATTGTTTTGCAATTTATGGGACTGTAAGGTTAACCGGTGTTGAAAAATTTTCAATTTTTCACAGTGAAAAATCTCTGATTTTCGCATGTTGGAATCAATATTTCAT
>DAVZ01000048.1 GCA_002505765.1 Methanobacterium sp. UBA176
TCAATATTTCATATTCGTTAATCATTGTTTTCAGTAAGACATATTAAGTCAGAAATATTTCAATAAATCTGCTTAACCCCCAATAACTTTACAACCCCCATTTTTTTAGAACTTATTTTAACTTCTCTTTAGTAATATATTAAAAACTTACTAATATTGCATAATATACTTATTCTGCTTCAAATAAGTTTATATTTAAGTTCGTACAACATCAAATCGTATTAGCACTATCTAATACAAATTAAACAACATAAAAAAAGTTTATCAAGCATAGGGGAGGTTGAAGGAAATCCTTGATTTTCTGAACTTTCGAAGCTTTAGTTTCGAAGGCCCGAACACAGGTGTTCGGCGGCCTCAAAAAATAAAATTTTTTGGAGGTGAAAAAGATTAAAAAACAGGCAATAACACTCATTCTTACATTAACATCCATAATAATATTCATGGGAACAGTTTCTGCTGCAGAATGGACTGTAGGCCCTACAGGAAATTATCAAAACATTCAATCTGCAGTGGACGGCAGTAGCGATAACGACACCATTACCGTACTTCCCAATGGAACAGGAGCATACACAGAAAACATTGTGGTGAACAAAACAGGCCTTTTAATTAAAGCAAGCGGCACAGTAACAGTTCAACCTGATAATCCCTTTAATCCCGTTTTTCTTATAGATTCAAAGGGAATAAATTCTACTATAATGGGATTTAACATAAGAAGCGGCGGCAATGATAATAATTATAACGGTATAGGACTGATCCAGACCAGTGGAGCCACAATAACCGGTAATAATATTATAAATGCCAATCAGGCCGTATACTCCCAGGGATCGAATGACATCACCATTGAAGGGAACACAATTTCTGATAGTTACAGTGTGGGAATACATGTATACAGCCCATCTACAAATATCAAGGTATTAAATAACATTTTAACAGGTAACAGAGAAGCTATTGATTGGTCAACCACCAGTAACAGTGAAATATCTGGAAACATCATCCAGAACAGTGGATTAAATGGAATACTTTTTATCAATTCCCAAAACAATTTAATATCAGGTAATACCATAACAGGAACCCAGATTGCACCGGGAAATGGTTGGATTGGTAATGGAGATGCAATTTTCCTTTCAGCATCAACTGACAATACAATTTCTGGAAATACACTTATAAACAACGCTAATAGTGGAATACATATACGTTATGCATCTAATTCCAATTTCATTACTAATAATGTGATATCTGGCAGCCAAACTGGTATCTATCTGGAACAGCTTTTTGGTTTAGGTAACTCTGACAATACAATCTCAGAAAACACCATAAATTGTTCCAGGGGAATATATGTAGAATTGAGCAATAACAACATGATTTCACAAAACAAAATAAACACCACAGACAATGGAATTCACTTTGAATCCAGCTCATATAACACCATTTTAAAAAATGCAATAGTTTCTACCCTTGGTAATGGAATATACATGTACGGCAGTTCTTATATAGACATAATGTTCAATGATATAAAAGCGTTGAATAATTTCGGATGGTTATATGGTAATGGAATAGCCCTTTGGGGTTCATCGGGTAATGATATCTTTTCTAACAACATACAGCAATCAGGAACAGGAATTTATTCATTCCAATCAGCAGAAAACATTGCTCACTTTAACAGAATTATCGCATCAGGTGATCTTCTACAAAACATTGATTCAGGAGCTTTTAACGCCACATTGAACTGGTGGGGTTCAAACAACAGCCCTGATTCAAGAATCACCGGAAACGCTGCTAATTTAGTGGAATACGATCCATGGCTGGTTATGAGATACAGTGCCGATCCAGTGAAAATCGAGCAGGGTAAAACATCTGTCCTGTCTGCTGATTTCAGATACGATTCAAAGGGTGATTTCCATGATCCAGCACTTGGAACTATACCCGATGGAATACCGGTAAAATTTACCACTACTTTAGGTAACGTAGGCAGTAAATTTACCTTTTCAGAAACATTAAACGGTGTGGCTACTGCAATACTGCGCGGTGATGAAGCGGCTGGTGCAGCATTAACATCAGCAACCCTTGATGACCAAACACTAAGCACAACAGTGACCATTACTCCAAGGGTTAATGCAGCAAGCGAAATCAGTGCAGCAGATCCAGATAACACTGTTGGAATGCAGAAAACAGGACTACCATTACCAGCAATGGTTCTGGCTATTTTGATGGTTCTTGGTGGGCTATTTGGATTTAAAAGGGAGTAATTCCCTATTTTATTCTTTTTTTAAATAAATCCCTTTTATTTAGTTAAAAATTACTATTAATTAATTAAATTTCCTATGCATATATCAGCCCTGTAAAAAGATTATTTTTTTGGAAAAATCAACATTATAAATCTCTTTAGCAATTTTCAGACATTCAAAACTAATTTGATTTCATAAATCTCGCTAATCATATTAAAAAAAGTTTCCTTTTGCACAGTACTTTATTGGGGACAAAAAGTATTTTACCAATCAGTAATAATAATATTAATAGATATAATATTTTTCTGTTTATTATTGAAGGGGATATCATGAATGAAAACCAAGAATTAGGGGTTGTTTAATGTCACCAACTAAATCAAAATGGGAAGAAATTGTTCTTGATTCTAATGACTCCTATTTTTACCATTCCCCCTCATGGTCGAAGATCATGGAAAAAACATTTAATTTTCATGATTCCACCAGGTTATACACAATAAATGGAAAAGAAATTCTTGTTCCCGTGATGAGAAAGAAGAAATATGGATTTAATGTTTATGATTCCATGCCCCTTGGATATGGTGGGTTTTTTTCAGGGGATAAAATATCCTTCCATGAAATAGAAATAATTATTGATAAAATAATGGGTGGAAAAAATATTATTTTTAATTTTACACTATCTCCTTCATCGAATTTATCTATTGATCTTAAAAAATCTTCAGTTAGCCAGGTAAATGATGTTTGGAGTTACACCCATATTCTCCCCCTAAATAATGATTTTGATTATATCTGGAAAAATTACTTTAAAAGGAATACAAGGCGTGCAATTCAGAAATCCGAAAGAAATAACATAGAAATTCAGAAGGGAGACTCATTAAATGATTTTAAGGATTATTATTGCTTATATGTTGATGCATCTAAAAAATGGGGATATGAGACTCCAGAATATCCTCTTCGTCTTTTTAAAAATTTATATAGATTTGGATCTGACAGTGTAGATCTTTATATGGCATACAGGGATTCTGAGCTTATAGCCGGACTGATATCATTTAGTTATGGAAGAAATGTATCTGGCTGGAGCAATGTATTTTTAAGTCAATATGGAGCCTTAAACCCCACCAGTTTACTGGTATCACATTCAATTGAATGTGCATGTAAAGAAGGATATAAAAATTATGATCTGGGAGCAAGTGGCGATCTTGGTGGAGTCAGGAAATTTAAAGAAAGCTTTGGGCCGGAGATGATTAAAACAAATAGATTCAGGGCCTTTTCTAATATTGGCAAATTCATCTTCAATATTATGGGGGCATTTAAATGAATGTCAAAATATGTGTTGAAACCTTAGAGGCTAAAAATGTCAGGATATTTTGCAAAAAAAATATGGGAGAAGGGGAATAACATGAAGGGGGATGTTCCTGACTTTCTAAGTGATCAAAAAGAAAAGTGGGATTCACTGGCTTGTGAAAACGGATTAAAAGCTGTAATCAGCGGCGATGTTTTAAATAATTACTACTTTGATATGGCCACAAAAAACATCTTAAAACATGTAATGGACCTTAAAGAGGATTATAATGTTTTAGATTATGGCTGTGGAGTGGGCAGAATAAGTAACTGGATTGCAACTGAAGTTAATGAAGTCCTTGGTGTAGATATTTCTCCAAATATGATTGAAACTGCTAAAGGAAATGCTGATAACCAGAATTTAGAGAATGTGAAATATAGAGTGATCGATGGTGAAAATTTATCATTTAAGAGCGGATTTTATGATCTTGTAATATGTTGTGGGGCTTTAAAATATATCATAAATGATGAACACCTGAATCATGTGATGGGAAATTTAGCTGAAGCATTGAAAAACAGGGGGAATCTTATCATAATAGATGAATTTGATGAAAACGGGCCCAAACCGATAAATGAAGCTTATTCTGGTAACGCTATATTACGTAAGCCTGATCAATACAGTGAAATTTTAAATGAATTTAATCTACATCTAGAAAATGAATATTCCATTTATCAAAATTTAATTTCCAGATATTACAAAAAATTTGCTTCTATTACTGGAATAAACAATAATAAATTATTAAAAGCTGTAATAGATATGGATCTATTTGTGGATAATATATTAAAAGGATATAAAACCGAAAAAGGATTTCATCTTTTGTATTTCCAGAAGAACAAATGATTTATTTGATAGCAAATGTCCTCTTAAGATATTTCAAAGATATGGAGTAGTTTTCAATGAAACTAACCAACAAATCAATAATGGTAACTGGTGCAGGCGGATTTATAGGCAGCCATCTAACTGAATATCTAACTAAAACAGGATCTGATGTTAAAGCATTCGTAAGATACAATTCAAGAAATGACTGGGGCATGTTGGAGTATTTACCTCAAGAATCAATAGATTCCATGGAAATAATAAATGGGGATTTAAGAAATCCAGATGTAATTAACCATGCCATGAAAGATGTTGATGTGGTTTTTCATCTGGGATCTTTAATTGCCATTCCTTATTCATACCTTAATCCAAGGGAAGTTGTGGAAACCAATATTATGGGAACTTTAAATGTCTTAAATGCAGCCAGAGAAAATGATGTTGAAAAAGTAGTTCACACTTCCACAAGTGAAGTGTATGGTTCAGCCAGATATGTTCCCATAGATGAGGATCATCCATTACAGGGGCAGTCACCCTATTCTGCATCCAAGATCGGGGCGGATAAAATAGCTGAAAGCTATCACAGATCCTTTGAGCTGCCTGTTGCAACTATAAGGCCCTTTAACACTTACGGCTCCAGGCAATCGGCCCGTGCAGTGATTCCCACAATTATAACCCAGGCTTTAAAGGGAAATAAAGTCTATCTGGGTTCCCTGAAACCAACAAGAGATTATACTTATGTTTTAGATATCCTCAAGGCCTTTATAAAAACTGCAGAATCATCCAAATCCACTGGAGAAGTGATAAATGTTGGTTCTAATTTTGAGGTTTCCATTGGGGAATTAGCAGGGAAGATCTTTTCCCTGTTGAATGAAGAAATTGAAATTGTTACAGATTCTAACCGGGTTAGGCCAAAGGAGAGTGAAGTGGATAGGCTCTGGTGCGATAACACCAAAGCCAGGGAACTTTTAGATTGGGAACCTGAAATCTCACTTGATGAGGGTCTTAAGAAGGTTATAGAATGGATAGGTGATTATCAGGGTTTATATAAACCGGGTATTTATAACAGGTGAAATGATGAAAGCTGTAATTCTTGCAGGGGGAAAAGGAACAAGACTCAGGCCATACACCACCGTATTTCCCAAACCATTGATGCCCATTGGGGATGAGCCAATCCTGGAGATTGTTATTAAACAATTAAAACAAAATGGTTTTGGCGAGATTTTGATGGCTGTAGGACATCTTGCCGAACTTATTAAGGCATTTTTTAACGACGGCAATAAATATGATCTTAAAATTAAATATTACAGGGAGGACATGCCTTTGGGGACTGCCGGTCCTCTTGCTCAAATAAAGGATGAGATTGATGATAATTTTTTGATGATGAACGGTGATATACTGACTGATCTTAATTACTCCCAATTTATTAAAGCCCACAAAAAGAATGATGCCATAGCCACCATATCTCTTAAAAAAGAAATTGTTCCCATTGATTATGGTGTTGTTGAACTGAATGAGAAAAGTAATATTGTGGGATACTCTGAAAAACCGCATATTGATTATCTGGTTAGTATGGGTATTTATGCCTTTAATCCAGGAATTATGGAATTTATCAGGCCTGATGAATATCTGGATATACCTGATCTTATAATAAAATTGATTTCAGAGGGTGAAAAGGTAAATGGATATGTTTATGATGGTTACTGGCTGGATATCGGTAGACCGGATGATTATGAAAGGGCAAATGAAGATTTAGGCAAGGTTTATAATCAGCTCTTTAGAGGTATAGAATGAGGCAGATACCTTTATCTGATATTGATATTGGAGATGGGGAGATAGATAATGTAGTGAATGTTTTAAAATCTGAATGGCTGTCTATGGGTCCTGTAAGCAGGCAGTTTGAGAGGAAATTTTCTGATTATCTTCAAATTAAACATGCATTTGGAGTTTCCAATGGTACAGCAGCCCTGCATATAGCCAATAAAGTTCTGGGTATTGGAATGGGGGATGAGGTAATTTTACCCTCCCTGACCTTTGTTGCCACCGCTAACGCTTCGCTGTATTGTGGGGCGAAACCGGTTTTTGCAGATGTGGTGAGTTTGGATAATTTAAACATTTCTCCAGATGACATCCTTGAGAAAATCACTCCCAAAACTAAGGCAATTACTGTTGTCCATTATGCTGGTTATCCCTGTGATATGGATCCAATAACAGAAATCGCTGAAGATCATAAACTTAAGGTTATAGAAGACGCAGCACATGCTCCTGGTGCAGAATATAAGGCTAAAAAGTGCGGTACAATGGGGGATATTGGATGTTTTAGTTTTTTTGCAAATAAAAACATGGTAACTGGCGAAGGGGGCATGGTGGTTACCAGTGATGAGTCTCTGGCCCGTAAGGTTAAAATGATTAGATCCCACAGCATGACCACTTTAACCTGGGAGAGGCATATGGGGCATGCATTCAACTACGATGTTACTGGTATGGGTTTTAACTACAGGATAAATGAAATTGCATCTGCAATTGGACTTGCTCAATTAGAAAAGCTGGATAAAAACAACAGAATAAGAAAAAAAATTGTTGAACACTACAAAGTTGGTCTAAAGGAATTATCCCATATTTCAGTTCCTTTCAGTAATTATGAAGGAAAATCTGCATATCATATTTTCCCTGTGATTCTCAATAATAATGTATCCAGGAATGATTTCATGGCAAAATTAAGGGTAAAAGGGATACAGACAAGTATACATTACCCTCCGGTTCACCTATTTACTTATTATAGAAAATTGGGATATAGGGGTAATACTTTGCCAAAAACTGAGTATCTTGGAGATCATCTGGTTACACTTCCTTTACATATGAAAATTGGGGAAGATGATGTTCATTATATCATTAAAGAAATAGATGGAGTGATTTAATGGGATTTTTATCCAGATCAAGGTTTAAGAATCTTATTTGAACCCTCCATAGACACAGTGGGGGTTTATAAATGTTTTATTTTAAATTAGATTTTATTATCATTTAAATATGGACCATATTAATATTTACCTGGATTTTAGTTTAAGATAGGCCTAATAGATATTAAGAATGATTTTTAAACGTCCATACCATTTTAGCATATAAAATAGGGGACTGTAAGGTTAACCGGTGTTGAAAAATTTTCAATTTTTCACAGTGAAAAATCTCTGATTTTCATATGCTGGAATCAATATTTCATATTCGTTAATTATTGTTTTCAGTAAGACATATTAAGTCAGAAATATTTCAATAAATCT
>DAVZ01000068.1 GCA_002505765.1 Methanobacterium sp. UBA176
GCTAACTCATGCCATGGGAGCTTCAAGAAACAGAATTAAATAAATAATTGTCAAGGTTTCAGAAGGGACTATAAATCTTCCAGATGATGAAATATTCAATGTTGAACACGTCCATGTGGAAATACCTTCAAAAGGTAGGGTATTTAAATCCCATAGGTGCAGCGAGTGCAGCGAAAAGGTATCGGATCATAGAAAATGTATTCAAATGGAAATGTTCTATGCATTCCATGTTTTGATAAAATTAAAACTAATTGGATTATTTTTAAAATAAGAATTTAATATGTGCTCAATCACCCTCAACACGAGCTGGGGGCTCTTCTTCAATATCAATGGAAGACACATTACCCATCTTCTTTACCCTTTCACATACAAGATCTTCAAACTCTTTAGGACTTAATCCCAACTCTTTAGCTCTATCACGAATAGCTTTAGGTTCGTGGGCTTCATGTTTTATGAAGTTAGCAGCAAATCTGTTCAGGTATATCTCCAGCTTTTCTTCATCTGAAACCTCCAGTATTCCAGGTATTTCATCGGATAATTTATTTAAGTCCATTAATGATATTCTAAGGGGCATGAAATTTATTACTATATCTCCAGTAAATTTATCAAACTTTATACTCTTTATTCCAACGTTTAATCCTTTTAAAGACATGGAAATCACTTTATGAGATTTTCTAATATTTACTTATTATATATGATAGTATATTATTTTATATGTACTTTTAATTGAAAATAATTTTTAAAACATTTCATTTAGAGATTGTATATGATAATATCAAAAGTAGAGGGATTGATATTGATTTTAATATTATTAAATATCTTATTTTTGAAATCTTTTGTAATATTTAAATCAATCACATAATAATCATTTTTATACCAGTAAATTCAGATATTGAAACATGCAAATAGCCAGGGAAAAAAAATTAAAGCCCAGTGATTATAAAAAAATGATTCAAAAGCTTGATATTGAGAATTTTGAGCTAAAAACGTCATATATTTTTGAGGCCAAGGCAACTTTAATTAATCTGCTTAGAATAGAGGATCATTTAAAGGAAATAAGACATTGCGTTAGTTCAGACATGAGGGAAATACAGATAAGGTATTTAAAATCAGATTATTTGAATAAAACTTCAATCGTGGATTTTTTAAGCCTTAAAAAATCCAGAGTATCAAAAAAAAGGATATCCATGCAAAAAAAGATGGATAAAGAAGTAGGGCCCTACCAGAATCTCTTAGAAATAATCGATGACTATCTTCAGCAAATAGAAGAAGTAAAAGATTACATAAACAGTATAAAAGAATAAATCAGTTTTATACATCCTATTTTTTTTATGGTGATTTAATGGCCACATACTGCCTTATAATTAATTTAACGGATAATTCAAGGATTAAAGTAGGTAAAATTGGAGATTTAGATTTCAATAAAGGTTACTATGTTTATGTTGGATCTGCATTAAATTCACTTGAAGGTAGAATTAAAAGACATTTAAGAAATGAAAAAAAGCTTTTCTGGCATATCGATTATCTTTTAAACTCACAGAACTCGAAAGTAGAAGACATAATATTTGAAAGAAGCGATAAGAAATGGGAATGCGTAATTGCAAAGGAAATTGCAGAACATGGGGAACCTTTAGATAAATTTGGATGTTCAGATTGTAAATGCCAATCACACCTTTTCTGTTTTAAAAATAAAGATGCTGCAGAAAGCGCATGTATAAATGCATTTAAAAAATTTAAATTAACCCCAGAGCAGTTTTAAACAATTAGTTTAACCTGTATAATCGTATTCGTTTATTATTTCCTGTAAAAATAAATTAGAGAAAAATTAATTTTAATTTAAAGTCAAATAGTTATTAAAAATTATATTATTGAAACTTCCTGAAAAACTGGTCAAATTTGTCTATATCCATTGGCTCAGGAATAACAAAATCTTCATTTGAGTAGATAGACTCTGCAAGTTCCCTATAAAGGTCAGCCTGCTTTGAATCTCCGAATTTTTCAATAACAGTCTTTGCATCGATTTCGCTTTGCTGTACCATTTTGCTGCGGGGTATGATGCCTGTAACCTTGCTTCCAATATTTTCTGCAAATTCGCTTACGATTTCAATTTCGTTTTCAATACCTCTGCAGTTACAGATAATACCGCCAAGATTACTTTTAAGCTTTTTTACACCTTTACAAATGTTATTAGCTGCATAGAGCGCCATATATTCTCCAGAAGTCACAATATATACTTCATCAGCGAAATCTTCCCTTAATGGAACAGCAAATCCTCCACAAACAACATCTCCAAGTACATCATAGATAATTACATCCAGATCATCAGAAAAAGTTCCCAGTTTATCAAGTAGACCCATGGCAACTATAACTCCTCTTCCAGCACAGCCCACGCCTGGTTCAGGGCCTCCACTTTCCACACACTGAACTTCATCAAATCCCTGATAAACAATATCCTCTGGAGATGCATCCCTTTTCTCTTTTACAATATCAAGGATTGTAGGTATCCTTTTTCCTACAAGTGTTCTGGTTGTATCTGCCTTTGGGTCGCAGCCTATTACAAGCACGTTATGATCTTTGGAGTATGCAGCTGCAATGTTGGAGACGATGGTGGATTTTCCTATACCTCCTTTACCGTAAATAGCTATCTTTTTGGTCTTACTCATTATTTTTCACCAGAGCACCTATGATATCTCCACGTGTTAAAATTCCAATTAATTTATCCTTTTCATCAACAACAGGGAGTCTGTTTATGTCGTGCTTATCCATGAGTTTCGCAGCATCAGAAATTGAAATATCTTTTGTGGCCTTGACAACGTCTGTAGTCATTATTTCCCCTATAAGGACAGAAGCTGCTTTAGCTACGCCTTCAGCCAGCTCATCAAGCTCCAGTCTCATTCTTACTGGTAATTCAATTAAATCAAGGGGAGCAGGTAAAATCAAGTTGATATTGGGGGAATGGACCTCAATAAGTCTCATTATATCTCCTTCACTTACAATACCAATGACATTGTTATCATCATCAACGATTGGAGCTCCACTAATCTTTTTTTCCCTTAAAACATTAGCAACATAACTTATTGTATCTGTATCTTTAAATTTAATAACATTTTTTTCCATAGCTTCTTCTACGGTTATCATAAAAGACCTCCTAACTGGATTTTGACTTTATTACATCATTCAACATAATAGTTACTATAAAGATTAAGGAAGACCCTACTCATAAAGATTTCCACGATATGAGAGACACCAAATAAAACAGCAAAATAAATGGAAAGTCACTGAAACATCAGAATTTTAATTATCTGTAAAATTAATTTTCGTGGATAATAAAATTAAAAATACATACTTTACATTATTCTTTGGAATAATTCGATTTATTCCCTTAAAATGCATTCTGTATAGCTTTAACAATTTCTTGCGCATCTTGCTGGTTAATTTTTCTCGGTGAACCTTTAAAGAGCATTCTCCACTTATTAGGGTTTTTTAGACTCTGGAACATGGATAATTTATTTCCCATTGCAACCACCGGAACTGCATTTTCAAGTTCGAGTTTGTTAACAATTTTAACCCTTACTTTTGAAGTAAGATCATCAAGCTTAAAAATGGATTCATCCCTATAAGGTTCAGAAATAACCTCTAAAATACCAATCCATCCAGAAATATCTGTAATGTAACATAATAAATAATCTCCAGGCTTAATATTTTGAACAGTAATCCATCGGTCATCCTTAAATGCAGAAATCTCTCTCTCAGCATTTAAAAATTCCTGCCAGGTTGTTTTGTTCAATACATTCAGCCAGTAACTCCTATTATTCATCTAAAACACCATTTTAACTGGTTAATCCGTTACATATGATCCATGAAATGATTAATTGGATAGGATATACAGATTTTTTAATCCTCCATTCAATGTTTTTTTAATTGGTATATTTAAGTATATTGAGAAATAACAGATTATTGTTGAATTTTACTGCATAGACAACTTCATTGATTTTAAACAAAATTCCGTTGTTTGAGTATTTATTAACCCTGTTGTAAATCTATTATATCTGAATCTTTTATCTGGTTCTAAAATTAAATTGTAATTATAGTGAATAACCTAATGTTTTAAACTTTCCAATTCTATAATTAACATATCATGCTTTAAACAGGATTAAACGTGATTTATTGAGTTATCCAAAAATAATTTGTGTAATAAGTTATGTTATCCACTGTAAAAAACAATTATTAAAAAAAATGTAATTTATATATTTATTTGGAAAAATATGATGCTAGTTTACAGGTCACTACTGTTTTGGCCCTCAAAAGAGATTTATCTTCACCTTCACTATTTTTGATTGCAAGCTCTATTCTTTCCAGCATAGACTCTAAATCATCTGGTTTACATTTAAATGCCTCATCTAACAGATTAAGGCGAGTTTTTTCCATTTAAATGCCTCCATAATATACATTTTAATTGATATGCTCATTTAATTAACCAATTGAACTACTTTACGTTGTAGATAATATTGGTATTTGATTAGTAATATAAATAATTAACTAATTTGTTAACAAAATAACATATTAAAAAGATAAATATATATATACTAAAATTTAAAATTCTGGAGTATGGTACAAATTGCTTTTCGAGGGGATAAAGAATTAAGAAACAGAATAAAAATAATGGCAATTAAAAAAGGTTTAAAGATGAACGAACTGCTTTTAGATTATGTTAAAGATGGTTTAAAACAGGATGAAGAGAAGGAAGGAGTTAATTATTAATTATTATTTTACTTGTATTACAATCATATCAGTTATAATTTATTCTCCCGTAAAATCCTTTTATAAACCAGATCATTGGGTCTAACCTTCTCCTTAACCTGTAATCCAACATTTTGACCCTTTTTAGCCTCCTGAATTTTTTCACCATGAATTTGCATAGATTCAACCTTCTGAACAAGTGATCCAGTTTTATTACCCTGAATTATAACCTCATCACCAAGTTTAAGGCCTTCCCAGAGCCTGACTTCTGCTGCAGAGACATTTTTATAGTAGTTAACCACCGAACCAATATCTTTTTTAGTGTAGGTGGCTTCATTATATACACTTGTTTTATATGGAGTTTTAAAGTAGAATCCTGTGTCAAAACCTCTATTAAAGACTTTTGTAATTTCTTTGATCCATTTTTCTTTGAATTCCCAGTTACCACATTCATAGCTATCTATAGCTTCCCTGTAAATACTGGTCACCGTTGCAACGTATTCTGCAGATCTTGCCCTTCCCTCAATTTTAAATGCATCAATTCCCGCTTCAATCAGCTCTGGAATGTGCTTTATCATGCAGAGATCCTTTGGACTTAAAATATGGCTTACAGTTTGGTTTTGAATTAATTCAAACTCTTCATTATCTTCAGAGAGTAATTTCCAGCTTTTTCTGCAGGGCTGCAAACATTCCCCGCAGTTAGCACTCTTATTATAAAGTGCAGAGCTTAAAAAACATCTTCCAGAGACTGCAACACACATGGCCCCCTGGACAAAAGCTTCAATTTCCATATTCGTTTTTTGCACGATTTCTTTAATTTCTTCAAGGGATAATTCTCTGGAAAGAACAACACGCTTTACACCAAGCTCTTCAAGAAGATGGAGAGCTTCAAAATTAGAAATATTGGACTGAATACTCATATGGGCATTAATTCCCTCATCGCTTGCCAGTTTTAGAGCTCCAAGGTCGGAAATAATTAATGCATCAACATTATAAGAATGTATAAACGGTAAAATAACTTTAAAATGTTCAATATCATTATTTTTCATTATGGTGTTTGCGCAGACGTATATCTTTTTATCAACATCATGGCATTGTTTCACTGCATCCTTAAGGGTTTCAAGTGTGAAATTTGAAACATTCGCCCTCATGTTGCACCTTTCAATGCCCACATAAACAGAATCAGCACCATTTTTAATTGCAGCGTTTAGTGAAGTAAAATCTCGGGCTGGTGAAAGTAATTCAACAATTTTAATCACCCATCTAAATAAAAACCAAATTTATTCTAAGGACATGTGCATCGTTTAGCTTCATATTCTTCAATATTTTCAGGTAAAGAAGTTGGATATTCTCCTGTAAGGCATCCAAGACAGAGTTCATCTCTTTTTATGCCTATACATTCAACAAGGGAATCAACACTCAAATATCCAAGTGAATCAACCCCCAGATATTCTCTTATCTCTTCTATTTCTTTATTTGAAGCTATAAGCTCTTTTTTAGTAGCCATTGCAATTCCATAATAACAAGGGGATATTATTGGCGGACATCCTATTCTTAAATGAATTTCTTTAGCTCCAGCTTCCTTTAAAACGTCGACTGTAGCTTTTGAGGTTGTTCCCCTCACTATGCTGTCGTCTATAAGCACTATTTTTTTGCCCTTAAGTTCCGATTTAACAGGGTTCATTTTAAGCCTTACAGAGTTTTCACGTTCTTCCTGGGTGGGCATAATGAAAGTTCTACCCACATAACGGTTTTTAATAAGCCCTTCTCCATAAGGAAGTCCTGATTCTCTTGAATAACCTATTGAAGCTGTAATAGCAGAGTCAGGAACTGGCATTACAATTTCTGCATCTGCAGAATATTCTCTGCAAAGGTATCTTCCAATGTTTAAACGCACTTCATAAACATTTCTATCATCCAGTATGCTGTCTGGGCGGGCAAAATAAACATATTCAAACATACAATGCGCTCTTTTAACGGAACCAGCATTTTCCATCATATAGCTTTTCATTTCATCGTTAATAACAAGTATTTCTCCAGGTTCTATTGATCGAATGTATTCTCCGTCAATAGCATCAAAGGCAACTGTTTCTGAAGCTACAACATCCATATCGCCTTTTTTACCAAGAGAAAGAGGTTTAATTCCTATTGGATCTCTGACCACTATTAAATCATTATTAAATAATATAACAAGTGAATAAGAACCTATCAATCTTTTTACAATTTCCTGAATTGCATCTACTATATCATTTGTTTTAAGATAAGTTTCCGTTAGAAGCTGACATATAACCTCAGAATCAGTGTCTGATTTAAATTCATAGCCCCTCTTTTCCATTTCTCCCCTTAATTCCATAGAGTTTATAACATCTCCATTATGGGCAACAGCAATCTTTCCAAACTGAAATTCATTGAAAAATGGCTGTGAATTTTCTATTTTGGATTTACCTGTAGTTGAATATCTTACATGTCCTATTCCTGCGTAACCTTCCAGTTCTTCAATGCTTTCGTTGTTAAATACGTCACAAACAAGTCCCATACCTCTGTATGTACTCATTTCGTTTCCATTGTGCACAGAAATTCCTGCTGATTCCTGTCCCCTGTGTTGTAAAGCGTATAATCCATAATATATGGATCTTGAAATGTTTTTGGATTTATTATGAGAATATGCACCTACAATACCACATTTATCCTGCAATTTGGATTCTCCTGGTTATTAGATTGTTTGTTTAAAATTAAATGCCATACTGGTTCTGTAAATCTAATTAAATTTTCCCCTTATTAAAATCCTCTTTCAAGTCTTCAATTTTAGAATCATAAAATATCAAGACTGTTCTAATTATTTTAAGCCAATCTACGGCGTCTTTTTTAGTTGATGCCGCAATTCGATTTTGACCAACTACGATGTTTTCTGGCTTAAATTCATTGCTTATAAAATAAATCTGGTCATAATCATCTAAGTCTTCATTAAATGCTTCTTTCCATAGTTCATTTATGAAGAATACTTCAAATAGATCCTTATTTTGAATATCTTTATATTCACGTCTCAGAGAATTAAATTCGTTCTTTAAAGCATTATATTTCTTGTCCAGATTATCCATTTCTTTATTGAGTTTATCATTCTCTTTTGAAATTTCATCATATTTAAAGGAAATATCCTGATTAACCGCTTCTAATTCCTTATTAATTTGGGCTAAATTTTTATTTTCTTCTTTGGATACTTTTAATTTATCTTCAAATTCGCGAAGCAGTTTAATATTAGAAATAGAAATAAGTCCAGACCTTATAATTGCATTTTTTATTTCATTCTGTATTAGATATGGATCTATAAATTCGACGTCATGCCCAAAGGGGAGTTTCATCCGTTCAATATGCCCCACTTCGTCCTTCAGAACCTTCTGGAACTTTTCTGCAAGTTCACGTCCCGGGACATCAACATCAGTTGCAATTAAAACAATATCTGCACCCCTTACAGCTCTTTTGGCTATTTGTGAGCTTGTTGTAGGGATTATGGATGAGATGGTAATGTGGTATTCAGCCCCTAAAGCTATATTTCTCATAGCCTTAGAAATGCTTTCCACATCTGATGCACCTTCTACAATTATACGTACATCAATAGGATTCTTTGTGTCCATCTATTTCAACCTGTACCCTGTAATTTTCTTATTCTGCCAGCTGTACCTTCGTATTCTGCTGGATCTTCCAAAGCCACATGCTGCGCAGTATTTTTTTCTTGCGTGATATGAGTTTTTACCACATCTCCTGCACCTAATGTGGGTCTTTTTATTACGCTTACCAAACGATGGCGTTCCTTTCATTAATTATCCTCCTGTAAATTTGAATTTTTAAAATTTAGTTCATTATTTAAAACTAATCAGATTTAAAGATTTTAATATATTATAATTTAAAATTTAGCCTGGAGATATATAAACTATGTTGTCTCCCCTTATAAGAACAATTCCCAACCTTCGGGAAGATTCTCCATTTTCAAGTTCTTCAGCATCATTTAATACAAGGTTCATATGCATGTCAAAGCTTTTAAGAACTCCTCGAAATTCTCTTCCACCTTTAAGCTTGATTAATACTTGAGAGTTTAAAGATTTACCCAGTGCATCAAGTGGTCTTGAAACATTCACATTTTTCTGTACACTCACATTATCACCTTTCCTATAACATCAATGTTGACATGATTTATATTTAAATGTATCCGTTATCAATAATTAAATATAAAATGAATTATGTTTATTAAAGGATTTAAATCATTGCAATTGGGATTGATTTAATTCCATCTTTTAGTAGTTTTTCATATTGAATTTAACTTATTAAATGTGTTGTTACCAGATCATTATAAAGTACATCCAGATAATCCCAATCAAACACAGTTTTAGAGTTTCAGATTGTATTTCAATTGATAAGATTCAAATAAATATTGATAAATACATAAACAAAGTATTGCAAATTAATAGTC
Organism: Methanobacterium sp. UBA176; assembly: GCA_002505765.1. Classification (GTDB taxonomy): domain Archaea; phylum Methanobacteriota; class Methanobacteria; order Methanobacteriales; family Methanobacteriaceae; genus Methanobacterium_D. The sequence continues at coordinate 9,206 of DAVZ01000068.1, forward strand.
AGGTGCAATAAATTGAAGATTAGGAAAAGATACCACATTCAAAAAAAGAAATTAAAAAAAATTAAAGAAGATCTAGGCTATTTTTCCATCTTAATTCATCCAGAAAGCAGGGTTGAAATTCTGGAAAGCGACCTTTATGACTTTATATTAATAGATGGAAGACCATTAATCATGATGATAGACGATATTCCTGTTCCAACACTTAAAGGGGCTTTAGAACATGAAATCATTGTTAATTATGTTGTTGTGGATATGGGTGCCGTTAAATTTGTTGCTAAAGGGGCAGATATAATGTCTCCGGGAATCACTGAAGCTGATTTAAATATTAAAGAGGGTGATTTTGTTATTGTGGTTGATGAAACCCATAGAAAACCTCTTTCAGTAGGTAAAAGCCTTATTTCAGGGCAGGAAATGGTTGAAAATAAGGAAGGAAAAGCTATTAAAACCATCCATTACATCGGAGACAAGATATGGAATTTAACAGTTTAAAGTGGGATTATGGAGCTTAAATTGGGAGCTGGAAACGTTATTTCTCCACAGGCTCATGAAATTGGAGTGCTTGCAGTTGGATCTCACCTTGAAAATCATGGCACTGCACTTCCAATAGATACAGATTCTAAAATTGCAGCTTATGTTGCCCTTCAAGCAGCTTTAAAGAGCGGTGCAAAATTCTTAGGGATACTTTACGCTGCCACTGAATACCATTACATAAATCACGGTAATCACATAAGTGCCAACGAATTGGCGCTGAAACACTTGCTCCCTACATTAAGAAGTGCAAAAAGATGTACCAGAATCAAAAAAGTTCTTCTTGTAAACGGACACGGCGGCAACATTCCCCTGATTGATTATTTAGAGGACATGGAAAAAAAGTTAGATATTAAAATAGCATTCAACAATAAAATAGTTGAAATAGAAGGTCCACATGCAGGATCAGGCGAGCTTTCAATGGGAAATGTTCTGGGAATGGTGGATGAATCAAAACTTGAAGAACACTGTAATTTTGAAAATAATCCTGAAGTGGGAATGGTTGGGTTTAAGGAAGCAAGAAATATTGATAAAGGAATAAATGAAGGGGCAGAAGTAGTTGAAAATGAAGGTGTTTGTATAGACAATGAATTAGGTAATAAAATGCTTGAAACTGCAATAGATGATGTAATTAGAGATATTGAAAAGCTGCTTGATTAAATATTTAATAAATAAATTTTTAGGTGTTTTTTTTGAATTTAAACTACATTAAGAACTTTTTAGCCGAAAGAATGGATATTTTAATTTTAATTGCCATCTTTATTTCCACATTTATTATATATATTTATTTTTTAGCCCCATCCATATTTCAGGGCGATTCTGCAGAGTTCTGCATTGTTTGTTATATCCTGGGAATACCCCACCCTAACGGTTATCCCATATACACATGGATTGGTCATCTTTTCGCTATGATTCCATGGGGAAGCGTTGCTCAAAGAATAAACATGATGTCAGCGTTTTTTGCATCCATTACAGTTAGTTTAGTTTATTTAATTGTATTTAAACTGGCTGTATTGAACAAAAAAATCTTTAAAACTAATAATTCGTCCCATTCAATTTTAAATGAATCAGGGTCACGTATTAACATTTATCGAATCATTTCAATAATTGCTGCTTTTTCACTGGCATTTTCCATCACTTTCTGGTCGCAGGCAGAAATTGCGGAAGTTTACTCTTTAAATGCATTCTTTGTAGTCCTGATGATTTTAATTCTGCTAAAATGGAATGAAAATAGAAATATCATACTATTGTTCTTATTTTTCCTTGTTTATGGTTTGAGTATCGGCGCTCATGCCTCCAATTTACTTTTTATGCCTGCTATTTTAATATTCATTGCTATGACCAATTACAGAGTATTTTTAAATTACAAAAATTCCATTCTATTCCTTTCTCTCTTCATTCTGGGGTTACTTCAGTTTGTATATATATTAATACGAGCTTCTCAGAATCCGGTATTCGGCGAAGGCTTTCTAAGCGTTTATGATTGGTGGGGACTGATTACGGCCCAGAAGTATTCAAATTATTTTGTGATTTCATTTTCCAATATCACAGATAGGATTTTAATGTATCTCAAATCTTTAATGAACAACTTTTTATTTATTGGTGTGATTTTAGGAATAATTGGATTAATAGGGTTATTTAAAAAAAATATTAGAATTTTAATTCTTTTTAGTTTAATGTTCCTCTTAAATATTTTGTTTTACCTGAATTATTATGTTGTTGACATCGATGTTATGTTTATTCCCTCATTTATTCTCTTTTCAATTTTTATTGGATTGGGTATGGTTTATACATTTAATTTCATTGCAGATTCTGCTAAAGAGCTTAAAGGTCATAAATCACATCTATTGAAGATTTTATTAATCTTTATAATGGTTTCATCCTTTATTCTTCCAGTTACCTCCTATCTTATCAATTATGGTCAGATTCAAGAATTAAACAATGATAATTTCGCATATTTTGCCTATACAGCTTTAAATGAAGTTCCATCCAATTCAACCATTATAACTTACTGGAAATCCTACACCGCCTTTAAATATTTCCAGATAGTCGAGAAAATTAATCCAGATGTAAATGTTACCGTGGTGGATGAAGAAAATATCCTAAATATGACAGATAACAAAATAAATAATGGAAATGTGTTTATATTCCATAATACAGATTCTATAGATGAAAAATATTATCTAACGCCTTTTTTAGATGTAGAGAGTGTTGGAACTTTATATAAAATCGAAAAGATTATTTAAATCTAATTTTCTATTGCTTTTATTAGTTTAGAACACTCCTTTGCGGTTTTATGATTATCAAATGCCTTAGCAATTCTTCTAATCGCTTCTAAAGTTCTTATTATTGAATCAAGCCATGAAAATATATCCCCAGCGTAGGTATGAATCTGGTAATTGCGCATGAATTTATTGCTTATATCAACTGGATCTTTTTTCATCATACGCTCCCTTAAAATCCTCCTTGAAAATTCGGTCTGGAAACATTTGCAGAAGGGCCTGTCTTTACATCTGCATGAAAAAAAGTCAATTTGCATGTTAATTAACGGGTCTCTGAGATTGGCCTCAAGCTTGGAAATCAAATCTGCAGAAGATAGAATGTCCAGGGTGGAGTCTGCAAACAAACGTGATGATAGATTGATTTTAAGCACCTTGCTTAATCTTCTATTAACTCTATTTGACATGTAGGCACTTTCAAAAGGTTCAAGGGCTATTGCGATTTCAAAGGGGTTTTTATTCAGGTTTTTATTTATATATTGAGCGTCTTTATAATTTAAAAATGAAACCGATACAGCTCTTCCATAGTGAGTTGTGGATATATTCCCATTTTTTCTTTCAACAAATCCATGATCAACTAAAATATTAAAGGCGTCATCAAAGTTTAGGGGCAAATCAAGATTCTTATAGGCATTTTTTATATCATGGAATCTTTTAGCTCTCCCAGAAGAAATGTCTGCTAAGAATTGTTCAATCACATCATTTTCAGAATATTCGATGTATATTGGATCAACATCGCTTTCAAGAAGATTTATAGCCATAAAATCCTCTGTTTCATCATCGAACTTTCTTCCAACTTCCGGAATAAGATATATTTTACCTGCATCATGATAAGAAGGCCTTCCTGCCCTTCCCACCATCTGGGAAAATTCATTATTGGTGAGCCATTTATTTCCCATGGTTAAAGATTCAAAGATGACCTGTGATGCAGGGAAATCAACGCCTGCAGCAAGTGCTGCCGTTGTAACCACTGCAGAAATCTTTTGATCTGCAAAATCGCGTTCTATTCTATTTTTTTTGTTGTAAGATAGTCCAGCATGATAAGCTGCTGCATCAACCCCCCTCTTTTCCAGATAATCTGAAATTGAATGTGTTTTTCTCCTTGAATTGGTAAAAATAATGCTCTGGCCTTGAAATCCCTTTTTAGAAATGTTTTTATTCTCTACCCGTGTAATTTTTTCTATGATATTTTCTTTTTCGTACTCAGACCCTGCAAATATTAAGTGACGTTCCAGTGGAACCGGACGCTTATCATATTCAATTAGCCTCATTCCAAACTCTTTTGCAATTTTATCAGGGTTTTTAATGGTTGCAGAAAGCCCTAATATTTGTACATCGCTAAATAATGCTTTTAATCTTTGAATTAGTCCATTCAGTCGTGGGCCTCGTTCTTCATCATCAAGCATGTGTATTTCATCAATTACTATTGTTCCTGGTTCACCTAACTCACCTGATTTACCAGAGCGCAGAAGAAAATCAAGCCCTTCATACGTTCCCACAATCACATCAGCATTTTTAATATCTTCATCTGGGAGTAATAGCTCTTCTTTTGCCTTTATTCTGCTCATACCTACCCTTATAGCCACATTTAAACCCAGTTTACCGTATCTCTTTTTAAAATCCCTGTACTTCTGGTTTGCAAGGGCCACAAGAGGTGTTAAAAAAATAAATTTTTTTCCTTTAAGTGCACCTGGTATTCCGGCAAGCTCTCCAATAAGAGTCTTTCCACTGGCAGTTGCAGACACAATGAGAAGATTTTCCCCTTCAAGAAGCCCATTAGAAAGTGCAAGTGTTTGTACGGGCAGTAAATATTTTCCCTGCTTTTTTAAAATCTTTTTAAACTTACCAGGTACATTTATTTCGTCCATGCCAACCTTTTTAGAATCTTCATCTTCTACTGTGGTGATTTTATCGAATAATGTCAGATCAGGATTTTTTAAGGGATTAAAATTGGGATCAAATATGCTTAAAACTTTGTCCAGATCACCGGACCTATCCAGTATCTTTTTGAGGTTATTAAAAGCACTTAAATCAATAGATCTGGTTTTTAATTCCCGTTTTATTTCTTCTTCAGCACATTTTCTGCATATCAGGTTTTTATGGAATGAATATGCTACCTCTGGATTTATAATTGTAATATAGCCACTCATTGTACAGAGTTTACATATCCTTGTTCTTCTGTATTTAATATTTAAAGAATCAAGCATTTCCTCTATTTCTGCATCTTCACCTATAATATAAACGTTTTGCTTTTTAAGAATCTTTAAAGCCTCACCTGGAGGAAAAAGAGATTCTTTATCGCCTTTTTTTACAATAAACTTGTAGGGTCTTATCTGATTGTTAATTCTTTTAAGCTTCAAATAACCATAAAAAATTGGCTTCCTTATTGAATTTAATACTCCTTTTGAGCTTCCAATAGGGAATAATTCCACAATTTTTTTGTTACGTCGTAAAATTATCATGATATCAACTGATTTTTAAAATTAGGGTAAAATTATAGATTTATATCTGGTTATTTTTATTTATAAATCAATTCTAAATCTTCTAAAAATCCCAACACTATGAATAAACCAAAGATTAAACTTTTAAAAATCTCAATATAGTAAAATAAAGTTATTATCAAATTCTTAGGATTTTAAGACTTTTATAACTTGTTTGAGTCATTTACTCTTATTATAAATAATAATGATTTGTGGATATAAATCTTTTATCCTGAATTAGTCCTTTCAGTACTATTAGAAACATATGTTTTATTGGTAGTCGAATTTGAGGTTTTGTTGGTCAAACTGCTTGAATTTGTCAGGTTGTAATAATGCCTTTTTACACGAACAGGTTCAAATGAGGGATCTTCTATAACTGCTATCTGTTTTTCATTAATAAGTGCAAAAGAGGATGGTATGAGTCCATAAGTGATATCATTGCCAGAATTAAGTACATTTGCACATGAACCAAATCCAAAGGCTATTAAAGATACCATTAACACTGCGAATAATTTTCCTTTCTTACCTGATTTCATTCAATACCCCTATTGTACTGGTGTATGAATATAGATTTATTTTAGAATTTAAAACTTTGCAATGATGAAGCTTTGGAGAGTGGCTTTTTAGTGAAAATAATTTATATGGTAATAACATGATGACTGCCACCATAAAATTTTAGAAATTCCAAAAATGAAATGTTCAATACTTTATCAATTCAAAATATTTCCAGGTTTTGCATTTAAATTTTATTGGTGAACTTCTGAAAGGTTTAGTAAATTATTAACGAAAGAGTGTTCAAAAGTTTATGATGTAAGATAGGAGAGGATTTTAAAAGGAAAATGGATAGATTTGTAAAAAAAAAAGAAATTAAGGGTAAGATCTACTGAAACATCTCAACCATCACAATTGTAAAAATAATCAAGGAATTTGGATAAAGATGTTATTTTACTGAAGAACATTATGTTGTTGATCTTGAAGAAAATTGAAGCATTAAAAAGAATAAATTAAATGGAATTTTTTATTCTACAGTTACGCATTTAGCCAGATTTTTAGGTTTATCAGGATCAATACTCTTCATTACACTTATGTAATAGGATAATAGTTGTAGTGGAATCACGTAGGGCATGGATGAAAACATCTCATCAATTTCATCCTCAAATTCAATCATATCATGGACCTCATATTTTAAAACTCCATCTTCTGATGATCCAAGACCTATAACATGAGCACCCCTGGCTTTAACCTCTTCAACATTGCTTAATGTTTTATCATGGCTTTTACCAGGCGGCGTGACAGCAACGACAGGAACACCCTCATCAATAAGAGCCAATGGCCCGTGTTTTAATTCTCCTGCTGCATAACCTTCTCCGTGTATGTATGTTATTTCCTTGAGTTTTAATGCACCTTCCATTGCTGTTGGAAAAGAAAAACCCCTTCCTATAAAGAAGAAATCTCTTGAATCTTTATATTTTTGTGCTATTTCTTTAATCAGTTCTTCTTTTTGGAGAGCAGTTTCCATATATTCAGGAATATTCTGTAATTTTTCCATTAACTCCATTTTTCCACTCATGTAAATTGCAAGAAGATAAATACATGCTAATTGACTTACATATGTCTTTGTAGCAGCTACACCTATTTCAGGGCCCGCTCTTGTGTATATTACATATTCAGCTTCTCTTGTAACTGTACTTCCAAGAACATTCACAATAGCAAGGGTTTTTGCCATGTGATTTACAAGTCTCAATGCTTTAAGCGTGTCTGCTGTTTCTCCAGACTGTGTTATAAAAATAACCAGTGTTTTCTCATCAAGAGTATCTGCAGAGTATTCAAATTCAGATGCCAATGAAACATCTGTTGGAATACCTACCAAATTTTCAAATAAATATTTACCGATAAGTGAAGCGTGAAAAGAGGTTCCACAGGCCACAAAACAGACCCTGTTAAAATCAGGGAATTTTTTTACCATTTTTTTAATCTCTGATTCTCCAAGGAGTGTTTTTTTCACTGCTTCAGGCTGTTCATGAATCTCTTTTAACATAAAATGGGCATAACCTCCTTTTTCAGCCATATCTGGAGTCCAGTCAATGGTAAAGATTTCTTTTTTAATTACATTACCCTTAATATCTTTAATTTCTATCCCTTCCTCGCTTAGAACCACCATTTCATGATCCTCAAGATAGATAACCTTATTGGTGTGTTCCAAAATGGCAGGAGCATCAGATGCAATGAAATACTCGTTTTCACCCTTTCCAACTATAAGAGGACTTTCCTTTCTCGCCCCCACCACCTTATTGGGTTCATCGCGACAAATAGCCGCAATTGCGTATGATCCTTTAATATCTCCAATTGCAAGTCTGGTTGCAGATTCCAGGTTGTTGCCCATTTCAACGTATTTTTCTATTAAATGGGGAATCACTTCTGTATCAGTTTCAGATTTAAATTGATGACCTTCACCTATCAACTGGTCTTTAAGTTCCTTATAATTCTCAATAATACCGTTATGAACAACTGCAATGTTATCTTTACAATCAGTTTGAGGATGGGCATTTTCTTTGGTAGGTAGACCGTGTGTTGCCCATCTTACGTGAGCTATTCCCATATCCCCTGGCAAATCATCCAGATCTAAATTTTTGTGAACATCATCAATTTTTCCGCTGTCCTTTTTAATCTTTATATCACTTGAAGAAGTAGCAATACCTACTGAATCGTAACCCCTGTATTCGAGTTTTTTAACACAATTCAACAATACAGGAGCAGCTCTTTTATTATCCAATAAACATCCTATTATCCCGCACATGCATTTCACCATATGGTGTTTGTAGTATAAAGTTTGTTTTTAATTCATATTATTTAATTAGAATTATAATATAGTCAATTGTAATTTAATAGATATATAAGTATTTAATGCTAAATATTAGGAAAGATTTAACATGGATATTAAAGCTGGAAAATTAATTTATCAGGGAAAAGCAAAGGGAGTATACAAAACAGATGATGCCCGTAAAGTCATAGTGGAATTTAAAGATGACATTACCGCCGGAGACGGGGCTAAAAAGGATAATATTAATGAAAAAGGTTTCTGGAATTCAATAATTTCTGCAAAATTATTTGAAGTCCTCGAAGTAGAGGGAATAAAAACCCAGTATATCGATCTCATTAAGCCAGGTATGATGCTTTCCTGGAAACTTGAAATGATTCCACTGGAAGTCATCACCAGAAATATTGCCGCTGGAAGCCTACTTAAAAGATACCCCTTTGAACCAAAACAAACTTTAAATCCTCCAATTATCCAGATAGATTACAAAAGTGATGAATATGGAGAACCGATGCTGAATGATGATTGCTATCGCACCAGGATTAATAGATAAAAGAAAGATTGGAAATAATTAAAGAAATTACCTTAAAAATAAATAAAATTTTAAAAAAATTCTTAGAATCTAAAGGGCTGCTGTTTCCAGATTTCAAAATCGAATATGGATATGGTTTAGAGGGAAACATAGTTTTAGGAGATGAAATAAGTCCTGATACATGCAGATTCTGGGATGCTGAAACATGCGATATTCTGGATAAGGATCTTTTTAGAAAGGATGAATCCGGTTTTATTAAAGCTTATAAAAGAGTAGCATCAATAATATTGGGCGAAGAAGATAAAAAAAGATGGAATATTCATATATAATGATTTTCTTTTTTTAATCCATAAACAAAATTAATAAGTAAAGAGCAATCTATGAGTAAATAATAATTTAATCCATCAATTATTTTTCTTGGTGAAGAAATGAAATACGAAGCTGAAGTAAAAATAAGCCTGAAAAAAGGCATGCTCAATCCAGAAGCTTCAACCATTCAAAGAGCACTGGCTCTTTTAGGATATGAAGTTGAAGGAACAGATACCATAGAAATTATCAAATTTACAATTGATGAAGAGAGCGAAAAGATTGCCAGGGAAGAAGTGGACGATATGTGTCAGAGACTTCTGTGCAATCCAGTAATCCACGACTACGAGATAGAAATACACCCCCAATAATTCATAAAAAAGAGGAAAAATGATGAAAATAGGAGTCATACGTTTTCCTGGTTCTAACTGCGATAGAGACGTCTATCATGCTCTGGAACTTGCAGGAGGAGATCCTGAATATGTCTGGTGGAATCAAAAGTATCTGTCTGATTTTGATGCAATAGTAATTCCAGGAGGCTTTTCTTATGGAGATTATTTGAGGGCAGGAGCAATTGCCAGTATAACTCCAGTTATAGATGGTATAAAAGAGGTTGTTAAAGAAGAAAAACCTGTTCTTGGGATTTGTAATGGTGCTCAAATACTTGCAGAGGTTGGTTTAGTTCCGGGAGTATTTACAAACAATAAAAACGCTAAATTCATCTGTAAAAGAGTAGAATTAAAGGTTACATCTACAAGAACTCCCTTTACAAGTATGTACAAAAAAGGCGAAATAATCCAGATGCCTATTGCACATGCTGAAGGCCGATATTATACCAAAGAAATTGATAAAATTCGCGACCAGGATCAGATTGTGCTTAAATTTGAAGGAGAAAATCCTAACGGCTCGATTGAAGCCATTACTGGAGTATGTGATGAATCAGGGCTTGTATGTGCTGTAATGCCTCATCCTGAGAGGGCTTCAGAATCAGTTTTAGGTTCAAATGATGGTTTGAAGTTTTTTGAAGGAATTATTAACTTCAAATAAATAATTATTTAACTGATTATTTTAATTAATAGTTTCGGTGAATACATGGTAGTTTATTTAGTTGGGGCAGGACCAGGTGATCCAGAATTAATCACTTTAAAGGCAGTTAATGCATTAAAAAATGCTGATGTCGTACTTTATGATAAGCTTGCAAATGATGAGATTTTGAAGTATGCAAAGGACGCAAAATTTATATATGTAGGCAAGCAAGCAGGTAAGCATTATAAAAGGCAGGATGAAATTAATGAAATACTTGTAAATGAAGCAAAAGAAAATGATGTGGTAGTACGTTTAAAAGGTGGAGATCCATTCGTATTTGGAAGGGGTGGTGAAGAAATGCTGGCCCTTTTTAAAGAGGGAATTGAATTTAAGTTAATTCCAGGCGTAACTTCTGCTATTGGTGTTCCTACAACTATTGGATTGCCTGTAACTCATAGGGGAGTATCAACATCAGTTACACTTGTAACAGGCCATGAAGACCCAACAAAAAATGAAAAACAGGTTAAATGGGATTTTACAGCCGATACAATAGTAATACTTATGGGAATTGGTAATATAGCTGAAAATACTGCAGAAATAATGAAATATAAAGATCCAGATACACCGGTCTGCGTGATTGAAAACGGCACCATGGAAAATCAGAGAATAGTTACCGGTACCTTAAAGGATATTACAGAAAAAGAGATTAATCCCCCAGCTCTAGTGGTTATTGGACATGTTGTTGACTTATTTAAAGAAATAAACAAGGAGGTTTAAATCATGCCGGGCTTGGAAGGGAAAAAAATTGTAATTACAAGACCTGCTGAAAGGGCTCAAGATTCTGTCCAGATGGTTAAATCCTACGGTGCAATTCCCATTGTTGCTCCAACCATCGAACTTAAAGATTCGAAGCCAGATGAGATGATCAAGCTGTGTAATATGATTAATGAATTGGACTGGCTGATATTCACATCTCCACGGGCAATAGAGTCATTTTTTAAATACTGTAGCATTAAAAATGCGCATAATTTAAAGGTTGCAGCTATTGGGCCGAAAACTGGTGAAGTTCTGGATAAATATGGGATAAAAATCGATTTAATGCCTGAAGAATACACTGCTGAAGGACTTCTTGAAGCATTTAAGAGTGTTGAAGTTAAAAATAAAAAGATAGGTATTCCCAGAACCATGGTTGCAAGGTACACCCTTCCACATGGACTTCAAAGGAGGGGAGCGGAGGTCATTCTTGCTGATGCATATAAATCAGAGATGCCAGACGATAAATCAAAGATATATGAACTTATCGATGACATATTAGACAGGAAAGTCGATATTATAATGTTTACAAGCCCTTTGACCGTTAAAAATCTGGTTAAAGTTGCTAAAGAAATTGAAAACGAAAATATACTTGATGTGCTATGTAGTGGAGAAGTTTTAGTGGCTGCAATTGGTCCAATAACCAGAAAAGTACTGCATGCCTACGGAATTGATCCAATAATGCCTGAAGAGTATACATTCAAAAACATGCTCGATAAATTAGTACAAGTGTTGAATAATCAACGGGGAAATAATTCATGAGGACAATTATATGGCCAGTTTATATTGATTCACAGAAAACCAAAAAAAAAGGAAGACGTATTTCAAAGAAAGATGCTGTTTCATCACCAAAATTGAGGGAAATTACCAGTGCTGCAAAGAAGCTTCAGCTCAATCCTGAAGTTGAAAATAACAAATTTTACTCGCGTTCTTGGTGGGAATCGTCAGGAAGAGTTTCTGTAGATAAAAAGATGGTCAAAAGAGAAATGCTAATAAAAATAAGTAAAATAATAAAGGGTATGAGGTCCTAATTTACTTTTTTACATGAGTCAGATATTTCCCTAATAATTTTGGTCCCCAATAACAAAAATAAATTCTTTTAAACATAATTTTATATAATACCCATCCAATTAAATATTATTAATCATTTTTACTGGAGAATTAAATGGATAAAAAATTTGAAATAATGAAAAAGGCATTTGAAAAAGCAAATGAAATGATCAATAATGCAGAAAACATCCAGATATACAGCCATATTGATTGTGATGGGATTACAGCAGGATCAATTTTATCATCAATGCTTGATAGGTTAGAAAAGGATCACCAGGTGGAATTCATTACACTGGATAAGATAGATGACCTTTCCATTGAAAATGAGCTTACAATTTTTTCTGATCTGGGTTCAGGGCAGAATGTTCATAAACTGGGCGATCTTTCATCGAAAATAATTATTCTGGACCATCACCCTCCTTTAAGGCCTATGATTTACGATAAACACTCTTCAGGTAAATTTTTGGAAATAAACTCTCATTATTACGATATCGATGGGTCCTTTGAGGTTTCTGGTGGAGGTATGGCCTATTTACTTGCACGTACCTTTGACTTTTATGATTTAAGCTGGCTTGGAGTTTTAAGTGCAGTAGGAGACATGCAAAACAACATTCCCGGGAAACTGGTGGGTTTAAACCAGAAGATTCTTGTTGATGGTGTGCAAAAAGGGCTTGTTGACCCTATTCATGATCTTTCATTTTACGGCCGGCAAACAAGGCCTGTATATGTGGCCCTTTCCTATTTTGGAGATGTTAAACTCCCTATTACAAATAACAAGAATGAAAGTATTCACATGTTAAATAAACTGGGCATTCCAACTAAAAACGATAAAAAAGCCAGAGTTTTATCTGATTTAACTAAAGAAGAGAAAAGTTTAATATTTTCAGAGCTTTTAAAGATGTTGAGTAGGGAAGTACCAAAAAAATACGTTAAATATGTTCCCAAACTTATTTCTGGAGAATCATACGAATTTTTAGAGGAAATTAAATATTCTCCACTTAGAGATGCAAGTGAATTTTCAACTGCAATTAATGCATGCAGTCGTCATAAACACCCCGAAATTGCTTTAAAAGTGCTTAAAGGCAGTAGGGGACATGCACTTGATGAAATGGAACAATTAACCCTTGAACACAGACGATACCTTGCCCAAAAAATGGACTGGATAAGGGAAGAGGAAAGGATAATCCAGATGCATAATCTACAGTATTTTGAAGGTAGCGAGATTAAAAGCGAGGTAATAGGAACGGTTGCAGGTATGATTTTAAGTTATGGAGACTGGAAGAAGCCAATAATTGGATTTACGCCTGTAAATGATGATGAAGATGGAATGAAAGTTTCATTAAGGTGTTCACGTCTTTTAGCATACGATGGAATTCATTTCGGTAATATAGTACGAAAAGTCGCTGCAAAAATAGGTGGTAGCGGTGGAGGTCATTCTGTTGCATGCGGTGCCTACGTCCCTGGCGAAAACATCAATAAATTCCTTGGAATCCTTGATGAATATTTAAATGGGGTAATTTAGCCAATCATGTTTATTCAGGTGAACAAATGAAGGTATTTAAAAAGAAAGGTGAGCTTACAAAATTTCAGATACTAAATGAAATAGCAAAACAGCAGCCCCATTTAAGGCAAAAAGATATTGCAAAAAAACTTGAAATAACTGTTCAGGCAGTGTCTGAAAACATCAAAAGCTTAACAGATGAAGGATTTGTAGAAATACGTGGGGACCGTGCCAGGTACCATATTACCAATAGAGGAATTGAAAAACTTAAAAAAGAAGCTGCAGACCTTAGAAAGTACGCCGACGAAGTCTCTGAAACGATGAATACATATAAATCAATCTGGCCAGCAATAGCTGATTCTGATTTAAAACAAGGTGAGAATGTCTGGCTTAAAATGAAAGAGGGAACGCTCTATGCAGTTAAAGAAAAGGATTCTGCATATGCTGAAGCACTTCATGATGCGCGAAAGGGGGAAGATGTTGCATTAATCAAATTGAACGGTATTATTGAACTTAAAAAAGGTCATGTAGTTATAATAAAGCTTCCTGTAATAAATCGGGGGGGTTCAAGAGCATCTGACCTTGAAAAAATTAATGAAATCTATAAAAGAGGTTTTGACAGGGTTGGGATAATGGGAACCGTATCCAGGGCGGTAATCAACAAAGTCAACATTTCACCTGATTTTGAATTTGCAACCCCCCATGCAACTATTGCAGCAGCAAAAAGAGGTTTAAATGTGCTTGTATTTGCAGTTGGAAACATGACTAAAAGCATAACCAGCAAATTAGGCGATGAAGGGATTCATTATACTGTCGAAGATGTTTCAATTAATCATTAATTATATTCAAAAATAATTTATTTGAAATTTTCAGTTTCATTTGATAAAAATACCATTAATGAATGCATGAATGAAACTTTAGAAAGAAAAAATTCTATTTTATAAATCTACAGCCAAAATTATCAATTCGAGCCACTATAGTGTCCTCAATACTTACATCTCTACTTTCAGATAGTGCAAAAACAGTATTGCCGAGCATGGCCATGGAAGCTCCAATTGTTTCATTTTCAAGGATTTCCACAGCTCCTTTGACCTTCTGGCTCATTAATCCAGTATTTTCTGCAAATTTTCGGGATAATTCCATGAATTTTCCAGGTTCAGGATTGTTTACAAGTTTTTGCAGCAAATTATGCCCCATTTCATTAATTTTTCTTTTACAAACCGGATCTTCGATTATATCAGATGTTTCTATCTCTCCAAAGGTCTTTGTAATAACATACAGGTCTTCTGTTTTATCCAATGCAATTTTTTCAGTTTCCCCAACTCCAGGAGCACCCTCCCTGAGTCTTAATACAATACCTCCAGAAATCTCGCCAATAACATCGCCTAATCCACTTTTCATCTCTAATTCTGCAATGTGGGCAATTTGAGCTTTTTGATTAAAAGAAAGAGGTAATTCAAGAATATTAGAAATGCCCATGGATGTTCCCAGGGCAAATGCCGCTGAAGTTCCAAACCCTGCACCAATGGGTACTTGAACGTGGTGATCAATCTTTATTTTCTTATCTTCAAGACTATAATCCCTTTTTATGATTTCAATGGTTTTTTCAGTTATTGTAGAGTTTTCAGGGTCATATTTTCCATTAATTTTAATCTGTATATCATCCCCATTACCTATTTTAATCTTTGTTGTAACCCCTTTATCCATCACCACTCCAGCGCCTCTTGATCCCTTTTTAAGAGGATTATCATTGTCTATTATCTCAAAAAATCCTGTTATGTGAGAAGGAACAAAAACCGAGCATTTCATATGGGGCACCAGCGTATTAATATTAAGTGGTTAAAAATATATTATATCCTAAGACTAAGTAAATTATCATTATATCAGATGTATTTCTTATAAATTTGCAATGATTGTGTTCTTTAAGGTCGGTGGAACTTTGAAAGTAAAAAAGCAAAGATTATGGAATAAAGAGACAGAGAAATTGTTCTTTAAAGAAGCTAAAGATTTTGCTACACCTGAGCAACTATTTTATACAACGAATGATAAGGCTCCTGGCTTATTGGCCAAAGGGTTATGAAGGAAAAAAACAACTTTACAATCTCGGAATTCATTAATTGGTAATTTTACAGAAAAATGGACTACAGATTTAATACAACAGGCAGTGGCTGATAAAGGACTTTATGCAGTGCAAGGTGCAATTTGTGATGAAATAGGTTTAACTAACAAGTCTCGAGGAGATGTAGTCGTTTCTACTAATAAAGATATTGAACAAGAGGCACAAAATATTCGTTTAATTGTGGAAGTCAAAATGTCTCTTGTATGGAATTGGAACTAATGAAAAGCAATTCTAGAGAAGGGTATATCTGTAAAGGAGATTATAAAACTCATGAAGGTAATCCTGGACTTTTAAGATCAGATTCTATGCTTAAAGCTATTGGTAAAAGCATTAATATACGTGTGTCCAGTTTTAAAGCATCATCAATACCTATAATTATAATGGGAAACACACCTATTACTGATAATTATTATTATAAAGCAGATCATTTAAAAAAAGCAGGAATAATACAGGGGTTCTGGTCTGTAAATCCACATCCTTTAGACGGTGCTTTGGAGTGTATCATTGAAAGTGAAAAAGATGGCTTCTACACTTTTCAATCCTTTGAAGAATTTAAAACATGGCTAAATTTATTATTAAAGGAAAAATTAAACTTTTTTTCCAGTATGAAAACCAAAGCTGAACTTGGAGAATTAATTGAAATATCTAATATGGAAGAAACATATGAAAAAAAAGCAGAAGTATTCTTAGATTTAATAAGGAGGTAATATCATTTCTGTTAAGCGGAACGGAACAAAAACCAGCTCTTTTGGGATATCTAAAAGAGAAAACCATGATTCATCAATTTTTTATGATAGTAAACTGTATTCGGAAATAAAAATTCCTAATAAAATTGAATACATAGAAAAAAAAATTCCTTTAGATAGTCTTAATAAAGTATATTGCAAATCCAGCGAAAAAATGGATGAAATTCCAGATAGTAGCGTTCATTTAATGGTTACTTCCCCTCCTTATAATGTTAAAAAGGAATATGATGACGATTTAACTCTTACTGATTATATAGAACTTTTAGGTTCTGTACTGCAAGAGACCTATAATAAGTTAGTAACGGGAGGTAAAGCTTGTATAAATATTGCTAATATTGGTAGGAAGCCTTATATTCCTCTTCATGCACATATAATTGAAATAATGCTTGAAATAGGATTTTTAATGCGTGGAGAAATTATATGGAATAAATCTGCGAGTGCAGGAACTTCTTGTGCATGGGGAAGCTGGCAATCAGCTTCAAATCCTGTTTTAAGAGATGTTCATGAATATGTTTTAGTATTTTCCAAAGAAACATTTGCAAGGAAAAAAGATGGAAAAGAAGATACAATAAGTAAAGATGAATTTCTGGAATTTACAAAAAGTATTTGGAATTTTCCAACTGTATCTGCTAAAAGGGTAGGCCATCCTGCTCCATTCCCTACAGAATTACCCTACAGATTGATACAATTGTATACTTTCAAAAATGAAGTCATATTAGACCCGTTTTGTGGAAGCGGCTCAACCTGCATTGCTGCATTAAAATCAGGACGTAACTATATTGGATATGATATTAAAGATGAATATGTAAAATTGTCTAATAAAAGAATTAATGACTATAAAAATCAACGAACTCTCATTTAAAATTTTATATTGATCAGGTTTTTGTTTTATAGTAATTAAAAATTATATTCTAATAAATAAGTAAATACTATTGTAATTAATATAATTCATATTAAAAAGATTATTATGACGAAAATTAGGGGGAATTTTATAAACAAAAGAATAGATCTTCACACTCACAGTTTATTCAGTGATGGAGAGCTTTTACCTTCAGAACTTGCAAGAAGAGCTTACGTTTTAAATCATGAAGCTATAGCAATAACTGATCACGTTGACGCTTCAAATATTGACTGCGTTAAAAAAATAAAGAATGCAATACTTGATATTAAAGATAACTGGGATATAGAAGTCATTCAAGGGGCTGAAATAACCCATGCCCCTGCAGAAGTAATTGGTAAACTTGCTTCTAAGGCCAGAAAATTAGGTGCACAAATTGTTGTTGTTCACGGTGAAACCCTTGTAGAGCCAGTAATTGAAGGAACTAATCTGGCTGCTGTTAATTGTCCGGAAGTGGATATTTTAGCTCATCCAGGGTTAATTACTCTTGAAGAAGCCGAAATTGCCAGAGAAAATGATGTAGCCCTTGAAATAAGTACGCGTAAAGGTCACAGTCTTGGAAACGGTCACGTGGCTAAGGTAGCCATGGAAGTTGGTGCAGATCTTGTGGTTGATACTGATACACACACTCCTGAAGACCTCATAACTTATGAAACTGCTTACAGAATAGCTAAAGGTGCCGGATTACCTGAAAATACCGTATCAAAAATATTAAGGGATAATCCATTGAAGATTTTAAGGAATAAAGGTCTATTATAGTTATTTATTCTTTCTATAGAATAAAGAAGATACCCTGGATATTTTATCAGGGGATCCAAGTAATACGACAGTATCTCCTGCATTGAAAACTGTGTTTTCTTCAGGGTTTGGTAAAATTTCATTTTTTTCAGAATCTTTGAATATTACAAGAACTGTTACCTCATATTTAGACTTAAATCCAATCTTGGCCACTGATTTTCCTTCTATTAGAGAATCTTTCTTTACTTCAAATATACTCATTTCAACGTTAGACGGGCATCTTTTTAAGTCACAAAGAGATTCAAAGTCCTTAGAAATAACTCTAAACATTTCATAGTTATCCATTCGGATTTCTGATATGAACTGATTAATTTCTTCTGTAGGTATCAGGTATTTTGCCAGAACTCTGCTAAATATCTCTACAGAAGTCTCAAATTCTTCTGGAATTACATCATCAGCCCCTAAATTGTATAATTCCTCCATATCCTGGATATAACGGGTTCTTACAGTTATGTAAATTCCATTATTCAATCTTCGAGCAGTATGAACTATTCTACGAGTTGCAAATGGATCAGAAATAGCCACAACCATTACCCTTGCATTCTCAATATTTGCATGTTTAAGTACCGTTCCATGGGTTGCATCGCCATAATATATTGATTCATGCTCTTCTTTTTCTTTTCTTACTATTTCAGGATTTGTTTCAATAATAACATAAGGTATATCTGCTGTTTTTGCTGCTTTTGCTAAATTCTTTCCATTTACCCCATAACCTACAATTATAACATGATCTTCAATATCTATTTTTTTTGAGATACGCATTGGGTAAGTTCCTGTTTTTATTCTATCGGGTACTGGCAATCTTGACAAATAGTTAATAATATAAGGAGATGAGTTCATTATAAATGGCGTTAATGTCATGGTCATTATTGCAATGCCTAAAAATATTTGATAAAAACTTTGGGAAAGTAGATTATATTGAACACCGGTTACAGCTAAAATAAATGAAAATTCACCTATTTGAACAAGTATTAGCCCAACCAAAATAATCACACGGAATGAAAATCCTAAAATAGCTGTTACCACACTTGAAATTAGGAATTTAAGGAATATTACCACCATAACAAGAAAAATAATTAATACGATGTCTTGAAGGAATAAATTAACATTTAATAACATTCCAATAGAAACAAAAAAGAAGCTTATGAAAACATCCCTAAAGGGCAAAATGCTTCCAAGTGCCTGATGGCTGTATTCAGAATTGGAAATGATCAACCCTGCTAAAAATGCTCCCAATGCAGGTGATAGTCCAATTATTGTAGTTAACCATGTAATGGACATACAAATGGCAATAACCGCTAAAATAAATAATTCACGATTTTGCAAACGCGCTATATGATATAAAACCCATGGAATAATCCACTTTGCACCTGCTATTACAAACAAAACAGTACCAATAATTTCTATTATCAAATTGATAAAAGGAACATTCATATTTTCAGCACCCACAAGAAGCGGTACTAGAAGTATCATGGGGATAACAGTAATATCTTGAAAAATTAAAATACCAAAGGCTGTACGCCCGTACGGACTGTCAATTTCATCTTTATCCTGAAGTAGTTTAAGTACAATAGCAGTACTGCTCAAAGAAATTAGAAATCCAATAAATATTGATTCTCTGATGGATATACCAACTGAATATGCCAGAATAAATACTGCTAAAAAAGTTAAGACAACCTGCAATGACCCTCCAATCAAAACCGATCTTTTAAGCTGTGAAAACGTTTCCCATGAAAATTCAATGCCTATTGTAAAAAGTAAAAATATAACACCAATTTCGGCTAAAAACTGCACTTCATTAACTGCATCTATCAGGCCCAATCCACCCGGGCCTGCCAGTATTCCAGTTAAAAAGAGACCCACAATTGTTGGAACTTTAATTCTTTCAAATAAATAAAGAACTACCACAGAAAGCACGAATATAATAACTATATCCTTTAATAAAGGTATCTCCATAGTAACATTAACCTGAAAGTCAATAATAGATAATATGTAATTAAACACCTTATTTTTTACTATTTTTATTATCAAATCCTAATAACTTTAAAAAAAAAGTAATTTCTTATTATTTTATAATAATTCATGGTAATCATTCAAAAATTTATTTTTGAAGGTCAAAAAGAGAATTTGTTACAATTCCATCAACACCCATTTCAGAGAATATTTTAAAAACTTTAGGATCATCAATTGCCCAGGGGTAAACGGTTAAACCATTATCTTTTGCATTCCCTACCAGATCTTCATCCATATATCTGTAACTTGGAAAAATAACATTTGCATTAGCTGCAGAGGCCATCTGACCTGGGTCTACAGGCTGACCAACAAATATAATACCCGCATCAATATCTGGATACCTGCTCCTTATACTTTGAACAGTTTTATGATAAAAAGAGGTGATTATAGTTTTTTTTAATTTATTTTCTGTTATTTTTCCAATAACTTTTTCTTCTGTCCCCGGTTCTTTAATCTCAACTACAAGACCGATTCTATTTTTTACAAGATTTATTACCTCATCTAAAGTTGGAATCTTTTCACCATTTCCGGCATCTAATTTCTTAAGCTCTTGAAGAGTCAAATCTTTTACAAGACCCCTGTCATCTGTTGTTCGTGTGATATCAGCATCGTGCATAACCACAAGTTCATAATCTTTACTCATGCGCACATCCACTTCAACAAAATCTGCATTCATCTCAATTGCTCTTTTTATGCTCCTCAATGTGTTTTCTGGCTCGAAAAGGGATGCACCTCTATGTGCTATAATCTGCATATTTAAACCTCAGCTCGGTGTTTATATTAATTATCTGAATTATTTCTAATATTTTTTGCTAAATGACCAAAAAGAATATTCAGAGTTTAATTTCATTAAAATCCTGAATAAAAAATTTAGAGTTTTAAAATTAGTTTTAATGGTTTGATTAGTTATTGAACTTATCATGGTCTGAATTAAATGTAAAAATATAATAATGACTTTACATATAAATAATAAAAAATAAAGTGGTGAGTATTATGAATGAGAAAATAATGGGCGCCGTCTACATTATAATTGCACTTTTGATAATGATTGTTTATTTCGCTGTACCATGGTTCTTCGACTACTTAATCTGGATAGTAGCTATTGGTCTGCTGTTATTTGGAGTCTATTTACTTCTATTTAAAAAATAGTATTGTAATAGCAGCAAATATTAATTAAACAACTTCATATTCCAGAATCAGATCTTCACCTGAAAAATAACTTTTTTTAAATTTTAATTTAATTGCATCGTCCATTTCATGGATTCCTTCCCCATCAACAAGAGTTTTTGCATGTTTTCCACCAGCAATTATGGGTGCTACACATACCCTAACTTCATCCACCAAACCATTTTTAAGCATTGAATAATTCAGCGTTGATCCACCTTCAAGCATAAGGGTCTTTATCCCTCCAGTAGCAAGTTCATTCATCAAGGATTTAAGATCAACCCTATCCATACCACACTTTAAAACATCTACTTTTTTTTCTAACTCAGCAATCCTTTCAGGATCAGCATTTTTAGAAACTGCTATAATAGTAGGTGCCTCATCATTTAAAATACGAAAATCCATTGGAACCCTTCCCTTACTATCAACTACAACTCTAACAGGGTTATCTTCGTTTTTAGCATCGATCTTATGTACTGTAAGACGTGGATCATCTGCAAGAACGGTATTTATTCCAACCATTATTGCATCAACTTCTTTACGGAGTTTATGCACCCTTATGAGGTCTTCTTTACCAGATATTCCAGAACTACCTGTTCTTGTGGCAATTTTACCATCCAAAGTCATTGCAGCATTTAATATTACATAAGGTCTCATTTAATCACTAAAAATAAATAAAAATCTAAAAAATGGATTACTGTCCTCCACCAAAGAAGCTCATAATCTGTTGAATTTGCTGTAGGACTGAATTAATAGCATTCAAGATGCTTTGTATCGGATCAAGGAAGTTACTAACCTCTTCAGCTGTTTGATTAACCATTTCTGATGCGTTGTTAAGCGCATCCTGAGTGGTATTGGTAATATTCCCCAGCTGATCTTGAGGCGCTGCACTTACTGAAAGAGTATTTAAACCAATAATTGTAATGAGTAAAGCCATAACCCAAAAATTACTTATTTTCACTTTTCCACCATTTCATTTTTTTTTTACTGAATCAGTGTTCAAGATTTAAATATTATTTTATTAAATATTTATTGCCATTAATTAAGTTCTTTTCTATTACTATTAATCTATTGAATCATAAGTATCATTTTTAAATAATTTAAAACTCAATATAGCCATAGTTAACAAGTTTTATGAAGGGAACTAAATGTATAGTGAATAAGTGACTGATTTAACCAGTATTTAAATTTAATGTCTAAAATAGATTTTGATCGCTAAAAAATAGGATTAACGGAACATTATGAATAATAAGTTAAAAATATCCTGTAATTAACTGTAATACAAATTAAAGCAAGCAAAAATGATGCCAATACATCTTATAAAGAATTATAATACAGATTTATAAATTTTAAGAGTCCTAATTATGTTTTTTTTTATAATTTTAAGTTAAATATTCGATTTTCTATATTTTAAGTATTCATAGAAATGTAAAAAAACTTTAATTATCTTTTTTTTCAGGAAAATAATTCTAAATGAAGATTTTTTATCTAAAAAAAGAATAAAGAAAACTTATTACATAAGAGTTAGTTTAATAATCTTTAAAATAGTTTTAAATAAAAAAAATAGATTTAATACCTTTTTTTTTTGAATTTTAAATCAAAATACTTATATAAAACTAATATTAATAATTAAATTCGTTCCAAAATCTATGAAAAATAATATACATTTAGATAATATTTTTCTGTCTATAGAATATTATTTTATTAAGTTTTTGGAATATGGAGGCGATAAAATTACGAAAAAAACGCTATTCACAATGCTAATTATTTTAAATTTAGCATTGGTATGTGTTAACGGTACATACGCCACTACAGAACACCCAGATTTAACCACTTTAAGTGAAGCCGGGCAAAATTTAGAAAACACTACAAATTCCACTAACATTACAAATTCAGAGAATTACAGTAATAATTCACAGAATATCCAGAATTTAAAAGATAATTCATGCCAGGAAGACTCTACAAAACAAGAAATAGACAAAACAACTTTAAACAATTCAGAAAATATGGAAATTCCCCAAGAAACTCAAGTAGATGATAATGAAGTAAAAAATACGAATGTTAATAATGCTACATCTAATGAAGAAACTTTGACCAGTTCAAACGACAATAAAGCAAATATTCAGCAAGAACCTCTAGCTGCTGGTGATATAACAAAAACTGTTAATGTGAATAAATTCACTATAAACCAGATAAAAGATGCAGCAGCACGAGTTAATTCTTTCATTGGGAAAAATCGCAGACTACCCAATTTTATTCAGATATCTACAGTTCAGGTAAAAATGTCAGATTTCCTACTTTTGATGACTGAAAGTGTGCTTAGAATTAATCAAGGAATAACATCATCAATAACATTGAAAGATATAAGTGCGCCTAAAAGTTCTACAGGATCCTTTAAAAAAGGAAATTTACGCAAAGCAGCATATATAAATGTAGCAAATCGAATTAGCACATTCATAAATTCCAAGGGCATTGCACCTAATTATGCAACTACCTCACTGGGTAAAATCCCTTATGAATCACTGATCCACATGTACTCAAGAGTACTGGTTTTCCACAATACAAACAAAAGACTACCTAATTTTGTTTCAGTAAATCCAGCTATGAAAATAGCCCCACCTATAATACCAACACCCATACCACCAGCAAACAATCCCCCAGCAGCCGAACCACCAGTGATTGGGCCACCCGCACCAGAACCTAAGCCTGACTTTACTGATGTAAGGAGTATCTGGCTTAAAGCTGAAGATATTGGTACTATTAATGTGGGTGAACTTGTTGATGCCAATATTACTGACATATTCATTAAAGCAAATCTGATTTCCAGCCCTACATATCAAACAGTGTTAAACAATATAATAACAAAACTCAATAATACTGGAATAAGAATTCATGCATGGATTACCTGTTTCAAGGACATCAACGGTAAATGGGTTGACCCCGCAAGCACCACACAACAAAATAATCTACTGAACGGAATTACTGATATTGTAAAAAATTACAGTATTGATGGAATTCATCTAGATTATGTTAGATACTCTGGGATTGGAGATAATGCAGCTTACAAGCATAATGGTACTGCAGTGATAACTTCTTTTGTAAAAGATGTTTACAATGCAGTTAAAACAATTAAACCAAATGTTGCTGTTTCAGCGGCATTGATGCCTGAAGGAGCTGCCAATGGATATTATTATGGTCAGGATTATAAAGCACTTGCACCATACCTCGACATCATAGTACCCATGATTTACAAAGGAAACTATGGAAAAGACTCCGCATGGATCGGTTCAGTAACCAAGTACATCGTCGGACAGGCAAACGGAATACCAGTAATCGCAGGACTACAAACTTACATCTCAGACAACAATGTAAACCCAATACCAGCCAGCGAACTAAATGCAGACATCAAAGCAGCATTAGACAACGGAGCATCAGGATTTGCATTATTCAGACACGGACTAATAGATCCTAATTTCCTTAATACAGCAAGTTTCAGTATAGACAATATTATGGACGCTGCCAGTAGAGTTAGATCATTCATCGATAACAATAACAGATTACCCAATACAGTAACCATAGCATCAAAACAGGTTACAATGGCAGAATTTTTAAGATTAATGACTGCTAGCGTACTACAACTAAACAGCAACCAAAACAATCCAATACCGCTTAAAAATGTGAATAATCCTGCTGGATTTACAAATAACTTTACAAATGGAAACATCAACCAGACAGAATACATGAATATAGCACAGAGAATTGCATCATTCATCAACTCAACAAGCACAGCTCCAGGTTATGCAAATACCTCACTGGGTAAAATCCCTTATGAATCACTGATCTACATGTACTCAAGAATACTCAGTTTCCACAGCACCAACAGTAGGTTACCTAATTTCGTTTCAATGAGTTCATCAGGTATATATCAACCTGTTCCAGTACCAGAAGAGCTTCAAAAATATCTGGTAGCAACTAAAAACTGTCAGGTGAATGATCCACGTATTAAGGCACTTGCAGCATCATTAACCCAGAATGCTAATACAATGTATAAAAAGGCTGAAAATATTTTCAACTGGGTAAGAGATAACTTGAGCTATTCCTTTTACTACAATACCAAATATGGGGCAGTGAACGCATATCTAAACAAAAACGGGAATTGTGTTGACCACTCGCATTTGTTGATTGCACTGGCAAGGGCAGCGGGAATTCCAGCAAGATACGAACACGCAACCTGTACTTTTACAAGTGGTAACACTTATGGTCATGTTTGGGCACAGCTCTGGATAGATGGTAAATGGTATGATGCAGATGCAACAAGTTTCAGAAATACACTGGGCGTAATTAATAACTGGAATATTAATACAGCCATACCAAAGGGCAGATATATAGAATTACGATTTTAATTTCCCTTTCTTTTTTTTTCTTTTTAAAGATATAACTTAAAATTCTTAATCAAAGGATTTTTATGGATATTTATGAACTTAGCTTTAATTATCTAATATTTCATTTAAAATTACAGTTTGTATCATCAATAATTATTTATAAAAATAAATGAAATTTAATAAACAAACTTTGATTCAATTCAACACGTATCAAACTTGCATTAACTAAAAGAGGAATGAATGATGGAAAATCGATGCAAAAAAGGATTAGAATTACTTAAAATAATGAATCCTGATTCTTATAAACAATTACAGAAAAATTTAGAAGATATTGCTCCGGATATGGCTCGTTTTGTTGCTGAATTTCCTTATGGAGATATTTATACTCGTCCTGGTTTGGATTTAAAAACAAGAGAGCTTATAACTATTGCTGCAATTACTACTCTCGGTACAGCCCCTTTACAACTTAAAAGCCACATAAAAGGAGCTCTAAATGTTGGGTGCACAAGGGAAGAAATAATTGAAGTTTTGATTCAAATGGCGGTTTATGCAGGTTTTCCAGCTGCTTTAAACGGTATTTATACTGCAAAAGAGGTTTTTGAAGAGTTGGATGAGGAAAAATAAAAATTTTTCAACATATTACTCATTAAATCATTTAAAATCTTGTATTTTTAGGGACTGTAAAGTTAACCGGTTGGAATGTTCATCAATATTTCATATTCGTTAATTATTGTTCCTTCAGTAAGACATATAAAGTCAAAAATATTTCAACAAATCTGCTCAACCCCCAATAACTTTACAACCCCGTTTGTTTATAATCATTTACCTGAAAA
>DAVZ01000031.1 GCA_002505765.1 Methanobacterium sp. UBA176
ATTCGAACACCAGGAAAAAGTATACACTTCCCCCGTATTAAATTTATCGATTTAATTCTCAGTTAAATCATATACAACTAAAAATAAAACTGCACTTTTACAAACCCCCCTTAACTAGTATTAAAAATACAAAAAACAAGCCATTATAACCTTTCTACAACCACCAAAATTTGGAGGAGGCTAATATATTAATAAATTAAATAAAAAAAGTGAAAAATGAATTATTGGACCTTAAAACTTTTTAAAATCATATCAAAATTAGCTTTTTCTTTATCAAAGTCTTTATTTGCGGCTGAAAATGTTATTATATATGTTTTTCCATTTTTAACAAAATATATGAGTTCAAATTTACTTTTTCCAGCGATAGGATCATTAATTGCATATATGCTCTCATATGCTTTGTTACCATCTATTGTGGTCATATTGTCCGAAATTTTCTTATAACCAAAATAAATTTCATTTTTAGCTTGATTAACTGCTTCTTGCTCTGAATTGTTCTTATTAGGTATAATATCAATCATAAATTGGGGTTGAAATGATGATTCATTTATTTGAACAGCTGCAATTGTAGTCTTCCCATTATTATTAAATGTGCTAACAGCCCAACTATCAGGGCATTTAAAAGTAACACTAGCTATAGAATAGGTGCCATTAGGTGTTTTATTGAGTTCAGTAAAATTACTACTTTTATCCCCTAAATTTAAAACTTGAGCAAATCCTCCAATGGATACACATCCAGAACTTAAAACAGCTAAAATCAAAATTCCTACTATTACTCCAACATATTTAGTGTATATCTGCAATTAAATCACCTTTGAATATAATTTGTTCAAATTATCTAAGCTTGGAAATGATTATAATTCAAGTATTTAATGTTATTCCATTAAATCTTTAAATTAATAGATATTTGTATTTCTTAATTCTATTTTATATAAAGAAATAAAAGAATTCTAAAAAAAATATTTAAAATCCCTTAATACTAAACTCAGCCAATTGTAGGTCCAAAGCCAATAATAAAACCATCCTTCATATAAGGTCTTTTAATAACGAATACATGTTGCTTCTGACCACCTAAACGTGAGAGAACTACGCTTAATCGAATCCAATACAATCTTATTTTTTGACCTGGAACCTGCGTTCGATACCAGCCTGTTATAAATGCAACTGCATATATTAAGCTAGGTTTAGTTATTATAACATGAATATAACATGTTGAATAAGACTTTCCTTTATTTTTAATTATTCCCCATACACGAACGCCTCCAAATCCAATTTTTCCTTTAATATTCTGCATTTCAACAATAGTCAAATCCGTACCATTATTTAATTGCGGATCGTTTGTATCATTTGTTACAACCAGCGCATATCCACTATAGAGGGTAGTAAAGTTCTCTAATGTCATGTTAATGTTTCCAAGTCGGTATCTGCAAGATAAACTGTAGTATTGGTTATATTAGTTATAATACTGTAATGTCCTTCCCCATTAACGGTTAAAAACACAATATTGTTAGTTCTAAGCTGTTCAACTGATAATTTTAATCCTTTTGCAATTAAACCTTTAGCTTGTGCTGCCTGTATAAGTCCATACATTGTAGTTCCAGTTTCATCAGCACCAGCAAGAATGGCAAGTTCATCTTGTATTACATTGATTCCCATGTTTTTAAGGACAGTAGCAAGTGTTGCTGGTCCACAATTGTATTCGTTAGTTGCCCTGTTTGAATCATAATAAATAATTCCATTTCCGTTATTTGCTATAGTTCATAAGTATACTCACACATTATCTCAAGATTAAAAGTGCCATAATAACAATAAATATCATTATAGCGCTTAATCCTATGATTTTTTCCTTTTTCTCATTAGAAACTTTTAAATCACTTCTAGAAATTTGAATTAAAAAATAGATTGTAATCATCATGGAAGAAGCAAAAGCAAAAGGCCAATCATCTCCTATTTGATAGGCAAAGTAAATGAGAATAAAAAACTGTAATATTAAAAGAAACCCCATGGCCACAGCATACCTAATTGAAACATTAACTTTTTTATTTTCATGATAATATCCATATACGAAAGTCATTAACCCTAAAGTGATTCCATATAAAAATATGGGATTGTAATAAGCTATAAAACCAGCTAGACTACCAATAATTATAATCATGCTCATAAATAGTAGTGTTAGTTTTGTTTTATCTTTTAATATGTTGACTTTTGTTTCAGAGGATTTTAGATATTCTTTACGGACTTGGTTGGCTATATATAAGGTAAATAATGGTGCACCAATTAAAGGAATTAAATACTCATTTCCATCATAAAATGGATAATAAAAGTAGGTATAAGTTAAAATGAACCATTGAACTATATTAACACCGAACATGGCCACAGCATAACTTAATGAAACCTTAATTTTTTTACCTTCAACATAAAATCCAGATATAAGGATCATAGTTCCTATGGTAATGTTAAATAGGTCTAATGGAGACTTAGATCCTAAATACATTCCTAAAAATATTAATATTAATCCAATCCCTAATATTACCAATTTTTTTTCAGTCATATTAGCTCACATCTTCAAATTATTCAATTATTTCAAATGCTTTCCCTAAATCAGTTGAGCCCTGTATCACTAAACTATATCCCACAAAACTTGTAACTGGAGCAGCAGGAGTTACACTTCCACCAGCAGTTATTGCTAATCCCGCAACTATCTTTAAAGCTCCTCCAACGATTTTCTTTTCTCTTGGACTATAATATGTAGGTTCTGTGGGTTTAGGACGATAATTTAAGTAGGGTTTAGTAGTGAATAGCATTGCGTTATTGTTCAATGCGCCATTGTTAATACCGTTTCTAGCAGTTATAAGTATTTTTGAAGTTTTTGCCGGTATATTAAGCTGAACCTTATATGAAACTTTTTTCCAGTAACCAGGTTTATAGTGCCATGTTGTCTTCCAATATCCGCTTTTAACATACACTTTTACCAGGCGGAGTTCATAATGTCCGCGGATATATATAGAAATAGGACCCCAATGTGCCCAGTGACCTAGAACCCATACAGATCTGAGTACCCATCTATAGCCGCTTGTGTTCACCCATTTTTTAGTTGAATACAAACGTGCAGGAACCCAAACATATTTAGTTTTTAAAACATACATCATTGCCTTGATATTCTGCATTTCTGTATCATTTAACTCAGTACCATTGACTTCTATGGTGCCATTCGCCACGATAAGCACATAACCTGTTAGATCAGTTATATTTGTTATGAAGAGTTCATTGAATTTAGTCAGGTTCATTTCAATATTACCCAAGATTTGGATCTGTCAAGTATACGGTGTCATTGGTTATATTTCTAATGATGTTGTAGTGGTAGTTTCCATTGATTTTCAGACTACGATGTAGTTGGCTTGGAGTTGTTCTGTTCTTAGTCTGTATCCTCTGGCATTTAAACCTTTATGGCTGCTTGTTTTAAGCCAAGCATTGTAGTTCCAGTCTCTGTTGTATTGGACAGAGTTGCAAGTTCTACTTCAGTGGCATTTACTCCGAGATTTTTCATGACTGTGGCCAGTGCTGCAGGTCCACAAGTGTAAATTGTAGTTGCAATAATGATATCATCAGAATCAACAGTGGAGTTATTTGCAATCCAATTCTCGTTAATTGTATTTCCTAATTCAGAGGTATTAATTGAATTGTAATAACAGATTCCACAACCATTATCATTAGGGTATTATTTTTTATTGTGTATTATTATGTTTTAAAGAGATATGTTCATAACAGTTTCCTTTAACAGTATTTTCAGTTAGATTGGTACTGTTTGCATTGTAGAGGATTTTATTTATTGAACTAGCATAATTAGTAAGAAACATTGTTTTTATGGTTATTATCTGATTTTGCATTTGAAATTTATGTTCTTTTTAGAAAAAGAAATTATTTTATTTGAATGCTATTAATAACTGTTTTATATGCTTTGTAACTAACTGTAGTTCTTTGATCTTGAATAGTAGCGTCTACATTATGAGTTATAGTTAATATTCCTGCTCCAGTATCTATATAAGTTGAATAAGTTACTATTCCATCTGGACCTCTTTCAGATACTTTATATGCAGGCCTTCCGCTAATTATTATTTTATTTTTTTCTATAATGTCTGCGCCTTCAAAAATATATTTGTTCATATATGTTTCAAAATTAATTAGTTTATTTGAAGTTCCACTATTCATTAATTCAGATTCCTCAGGATATTCAGTGAATAATAAATTACAGCCAATATAATTGTTATCTTCTATAATTATTCCATTTTGATCAGTTTTAATGCCCATATTTTCAGGATAATCAAAAGAAATTGTCCCGTTATCAAAATGTTTTATATTTTCTTTTGGTGTAATAATATAGCCTGAAATTCCAATTATAGTAATTAAAATCAAAAAAAGAATTATCCGCTTCAAATTTTCACCCTCCATATTATACATTCTAAATTACACATCTTTCTAATTTACCTAATACTTGATTTGCTGCTGTTGGAATTTGGCATATAATCCTTCATTACACATCTTTCTAATTTACCTAATACAAGCTGATTTTATATCCTAAAATAAAAAATTTAGATGAATCTTTGCAATTAGCTAATTTAGTCTAGTGTATACGTAGTGCTTTGCGCCAAGAGACCATCTAGTATCATAAAACATAATTTTTGGTTTATTATTGTAGACCAAAGAATATTGAACTTTATAACGTTTGATTAGTTTTCTTGTTTTTAATTTCTGAATTCTATCCCCGTTTCTTCTATAAAAATACACATCTTTATACACGTCTACTCTATAATATACATATGGTTTTTTTATTTGGGTTGTAATACCTCTACCCGGGCCATTCCATCTTATATAAGAGCTACTAGATCCTCCTATTATTAATTTTCCATTATACGTTCTGGTAGTAAAAGTTTTACCTTTTATATTCTGCGTTTCGTTTACATTCAATACTATACCCTCATTTAATTGAGTATTACTTGTATCATTTGTTATGACCAAAGCATATCCTAATAATGCATCTATACAGTATATACTATTGAAAGTTTCTATTGCCATTGTAAGGATTCCAAGGTCTGTATCTGCAAGATAAACTGTTGTATTTGTAATATTTGTTATAATACAGTAATGTCCTTCCCCATTAACGGTTAAAAACACAATATTGTTGGGTCTAAGCTGTTCTACTGATAATTTTAATCCTTTTGCAATTAAACCTTTAGCTTGTGCTGCCTGAGCAGCCCATACACTGTAGTTCCAGTTTCATCAGCATCAGCAAGTGTGGCAAGTTCTTCTTGTGGTACATTGATTCCCATGTTTTTTAGGACAGTAGCGAGGGTTGCTGGTCCACAATTGTATTCATTAGTTGACATTATAATTTCTGTACTATTTATCTGTGATATATTTTCAATCCAGTTTTCTGTGACATTATTTCCAGATGTGGTGCTGTTTGAGTCGATGTGGGCAATCCCAATTCCATTATTTGTTATTATATTATCAGTTATTGTATTGCTGCTTGAATTGTAGAGATAGATTCCATTATAATTGTTTATTATGTTATTTTCAGTTATTGTATTGTTGTTTGATCTATAGATATCAATTCCATCAAAGTTATTTTTTACATTGTTTCCAGATATAGTATTAGAATTTGAATTTTCAAGATTAACTCCAAAACCATTGCTTATCAAAATATTACTATTTATAGTATTGTTAGTTGCGTTATTTAGATAGATTCCACCAGCATTATCTAATATACTATTTTCTGTAATATTACAACCACTTGTATTATTTAAAAATATACCATATAAACCTCCATTTATGTTTAATCCCTGTATTGTTGAGCCACTTCCAGAACTAGTTATGGTAAACACACTATTAGTTAAATCAGCCGCTTCAACAATTACATTTTCACCAGTAACTGGTTTTATTGTGAGTTTTTTATTAACAATGACATTTTCAATGTAAGTACCGTCTTTTAGTGTTATGGTGTCGTTATTTAATGTGTCTGTATCGTTTATGGCGGCTTGTATTGTTTCAAATCCTTCATTAGTCCTTGTATTATAAATTCCAAGCTCATTAATACTTGTTACATTAATTGGTATAGAAATTGACTGACTATCTAAAGTTGCAGTAACATTGGCTATGCCTGATGTTGCACTGTTAAGTATGGCTACTGCTTTACCGTTTCGGGTGGGTGATGATGTATTTAAGGTTCCTAAAGCTGTGCTGAAATATATCAGTGTATCATCGGGAATGCTACCATCTGAGGATGTATCATTTCCATGGTTATCATGGGTTAAATCTGCTGTTGTTATGTAATTGTAATTAGTGCCGGTGCGGTTTGAACGGTCACAGGAACCTGTTAAATTAAGCATTAACCATGTTGTTGCATTTACACCGCTATTTATTTTTCCTGCGGTAAGTGGACTGGTTCCCTGGAAGTTGGTTCCCCACCAGTTATTTTGCGCATTTACAATTCCATTACCGGTATGGTAAATTCCTAATCTATGTTTCCTGTTATTATATTGAATTTAATGTCTACTGATGAGTTTTCGAGATAAATTCCATCTGCATTATTAGAGATGATGTTACTAGAAATATCTATATTAGAAGATTCTTGTATCTTTATTCCGTTTTGAGAGTTAAATTTAATGGTATTATCCGAAATTGTGCTATTTGTGCATGAATTAATTAAAATACCATTGGCAGTGCTATTGGTTATTACATTCCCTGAAATACCACTGTAAGTGGAATTAGCAAGATATATTCCATTTAAATTACTTGTTATATTATTTCCAAGAACAGTGTTATTATTTGAGATTATATAAACTCCAGAACTACCTGTAGACCCTTTAATAATAAGAGCTAATAATGTTGATCCACTTCCATTTGATCCTATACTGAAAACTGGTTGCCCTGTATTTGCAGCATTAACAGTTGAATTTCCTGAAAGAGAACAAATTGTAAGTATTTTATTAACATCGACATTCTCTGTAAATGTCCCATCTCCAATGGAGATAGTATCATTGTTTTGAGTGTCCGCATCATTTATAACAGCTTGTATTGTGTTGAAAAATTCTTGAGTCCTGAAATTATACACTTTCCCTGGATTTGAAACAGCAATCCACGGAATAACACTTACAGAACCAGGTAAAATACCTTCAGTACTATTGTATGAGTTTAGGATTTGTGAATACATGTAGACTAATGATTCGAAGCGTATTGAATCTCCTAAACTGATATTGGTCATGTAATTTGGTGCATATTCATTATCATTCATAAAGATTTTGATGTTATTTGCAATGTCTACAAATTCAGAATCAAGTATTAATCCGTTGGTCATGTTTTCTGTTGGGTTGGGAGCGTTTTGGAAGCCTCCAAGGATTATAGTACTGTTTAATTCACTGTTAATGTCTAGTATTGCCTGGCTTGATAGTTTTAAGAACTGAGCCATGTTTATTGAGATCCCTGAGATATTTATACAACAAGGTAGTTGATGATTGGTTTCAATGTAGGTTTTTAATGTTTCTGCAGTAGTTTTTATGTCTTCAAGAGTGAAAGCAATGTCTGATTCAAACCATGGATAGTAATCTGCTGTTGTTCCTATTATACATATGTCAGTTGGACCATCAACTGATTCTAATGGTTCATCTGAGCCCCACCAGTTGTTGGTAGCGTTTATTGTTTCATAGCCCTCACTGTAGAGTCCATATCCCCCATATTGCAGGCCGTTTCCAAATATACTATTGAAGTTTATATTGGCTGTTGAGTAGTAAAAGATAATTTCAGTTCCCCAATTGTCTGTTATAGTGTTTCTAGTGATTATATTATCATCTGAGTAATGGACTTCCATTCCATCCCAATTAGATGTTAGATTATTGTCATATATTTTGTTATTGTCAGAATAATCGAGACATATCCCATTATCGTTGCTTGCTGCGGTGTTTTCATTTATAATATTGTATTGTGAGTTTTGAAGCCATATTCCACCATAATAATTACTTTTTAAATTGTTTCCAGTTATATTATTGCTTTCTGAGTAATCTAATACAATTCCGTAGCCATCGCTGTTTGAGAAATTGTTTTTAATTATTGTGTTATTGCTAGATTGGTAAACATATATCCCATACTGGTTTCCTGTCCCGTTATTATCTGATATTGTATTACTAATGGAGTCATCAAGCAAAATCCCATAATTATTATCAGATAACACATTATCTGAGATAGTATTACCCTCAGAATTTTCAATGTAAATTCCACTATTTCCTGTGCTTCCAGTTATAATAAAATTCTGAATAATAGAACCATTACCATAACTATTTATGGTGAAAACTGGAAGATAAGAATTATCAGCCTGAACTGTTACCATTCCCTTATTCGCTGCTGTTAAGGTCAGCTTTTTATTTAAAACAACATTTTCCATGTAAGTGTAGGCTGTGCCATTATCATCATACAGTGATGGTGTCATTATCAGAAGCAGTGTCTATTGCTGATTGAATGCTGCCTCCAGGGTTTACAGTCCAATCAGCAGCAGAGACAGCCCCAGAAAATAGCAGGCACATTAGGAAAATAGCTGTCGCTACTAAAATTCTATTCAATTTATAAACCTCCCTATTTTAACTATTATAATCCCTAAGTGCAATTAAAAAACAGATCGGAGAATTTTAACCCATCAAGGCTCAATTATGGATTATAATAGTTTTATGTAACCACTTTCATTCTTTAATAAATTATTATAATCACATTCAAAAATAAATTAATATCCAAAATTGTGAAAAAATAGTAATAACTAACTTAAGGCTAAATTACATTTTTAAAGCTATAAATTATTAAAAATCAATAATACTAGCAAATAGTGAATTAAAATTTTAATAATAAAAATGTGAAAACATCCAAAAAATAACAAACCCAACATATTTCGAGGAATCAAAAAACTCTATTTATATTTTTATTCAGGAATTGTTTCTTTTATAAATGATTTTCTCCTGAAATTGAAGATATAAAAATACATTAATCAAAATAATAATTTATAATAGTTTAAAATAGATAGTTAATAAATTAATTCATATAATAAACTGGAGGGGAGACTTTTGAAAGAATATATTCCTTTAGCTTTGGTTGTTATTGCAATTATAGCAGTATCTGGATGTATAGGTCAAAACGCTACAGGATCTGGGAATGTAGTGAATGAATCAAGAGCTGCAAGCAACTTTAATCAGATTGATTTAAATGGTGCCGGTGAAGTTATTATAAGCCAGGGAAATAATGAATCAGTTACAATTGAAGCCGAAGACAACCTCATGCCTTATATTAAAACAGGTGTAAGCAATAAAAAATTAAGCATCAATTTTAATGAGGGTATGCCTGTTCCCACAAAACCTGTAAAAATCTTCATCACTGTTAAAGATTTAAACTCCATAAATATTGCAGGGGCAGGTAAAGTCAACTCAGGAGTTCTAAAAACCCGTGATTTAGCAGTAAGTATAAATGGAGCCGGAGAAATAAATTTAAACAGTTTAACTGCTAATTCTATTAAAAGTACAATTTCTGGAACTGGAAAAATATCAGTTACTGGTAGTGCTTCAAACCATAATGTAGATATTTCTGGAGCAGGAGAATATAATGCTAAAGATTTAGCCAGTAAAACAGCGTCCATATCAATCAATGGAGTTGGAAAAGCAATTGTAAACGTTTCAAATACATTAAATGTGCTGATAAATGGCAGTGGACAGGTAGATTACATTGGAAGCCCAAAAGTAACCCAACAAATAAACGGTGCAGGGAACGTAAATAAGATTCAGGAATGAAATTTAGCTTAAAATTTCATCTTTTTTATTTTTAAAAATAAAAAAATTAGTTAAAAAAAGTTAATTAATAGAATTAAACTCCAAATGACTTCATGAGCAGTTTGCTGTTTACATGTCCTGCTCTAAACATTTCACCAGTTCTTAAATCGTTGATTACAACCTCAGCAGGGGCAAACATTCCTTTGTCTATTTTGTAAAAATCGTATTCAGCTTCTTTAAACACATCATAAAATGGTTTACCATAACCTGCAGATGCTGATGAAGGTAATTTTTCAGCTAATTCTTTTAAATCATCGCCTTCTGCTGATTCAATGTAGTAGTAAGTTCTACCTCCAAATAAAACAGCGTCGTTAGTTTTACCCATTGCTTTAAGTCCATCAGGGTCGACAGGTGCTATTGGTGCAATTCCTGCTGCAAATTTGACCTTTGTAACGTCGAAGTGGAGTGCTTCAAGCATTTTGTAGGTACCATTTTCTACAACTCTCCCTGCTATTTGAATAGAACCAACAATGGAAGATGTTGGAGCAACAAGAACTGTTACATTTTCTGGTAATACTCCACATTCTTTAGCGATTGAATCAGTAACATCTGCGCCGGGCAGTTTGTCAGCTTCAAGGGTGAGAATTGCAACATCCGCCACGTCTTCGTATCCTATTACTTCATAAGTATGAGCTGGTTTTAAGGCTAATGCTCTTGCAGGACCGGAACCAAGGGCAAAAAAATCCCCGACACTTACAGACCAGCCTGCCTTTTGAGCTCCAAGGGTTGATATAGCTGGAGAATTGGTTTTAATCTTTACAGAAGGTAATGCGAAGGTTTCTGAGAGATCTCCGGGAATTGAAATTCCTACTTCTGCAAGTCCTCCAAGACAGACCTTTGTGTAAAGTTCTCCTGCTTTAAGGCTTCCGGAAACGTTTACACCGGCATCGATTACTGTTGAACCGTTTTTAAGCTTACTTACTGCTAAATTTAACTCATCTGCATTTTTTATCATTAAATCTACTGTTTTTTGTGCTTCAAGATTGACACTTACCATATTTTCACCTTAAAGTTGTTATTATTGAATGATTGCAAAATTTGTTCTGCAAATGGATTTTAAGTAATTATTACTTAAATAATTGTCCCATTATGCATACTTTATTTAAATACTAAGTAACATTCCTTTTATAGTTATTACTAATTACTCCAAGTAATTTTAATATATCTTTATGATTGTTCTATATATCATTTAGTTCTATATTATTTTAAAAAAAATATATTATTAAAATGAATTCCTTAATTTAGTCTGTATAATCCCATAGAATTCTAAAAGTTCTTTAATTGATTTTATATAACTTTTTTGTGGTTCTTTGTTTTTTTCTTCGTTGTAGAACACTACAGGGTTTCAATATATTCTGACATAATAGAAACTCCTGGTTTAATGAAATGTTAATCATTTTGTTATACAAATTGTTTTACAATTCCCTACTAATTTATTACTAAACTAATTTTATTTATTTTAGTATTACTTATTATATCATATCATTATTAATATATTATAATGCTTTAAATCAATAAATATCAAATTTAAAACGTTTTTTATTCCAAAAAAGACGTTATTTCTATTTAATAATTTAAAAACTGTTTTCAAGTTGTTTTTTATTCTAATGATTTCCAGCTTTCTTTCAATGGATTTCAATTTTTTTCCTGACACACACATTTTTCCTGATTCTAAATCATGTGGTTGGGAATTTGTTCTATCTCAACAATTTTGTCTTGTTGCGAGCTATAAACTTTCACCTTCTCCATGTTATTGATGATCTCAATCAGCCTGTATGGTGTCATGTTATATTTCCTGCTGATATGCTCGATTTCACACATATGCTCCCTTACCGTGAATATATCCACCAATTCCATGTAAATTTGCCGCCTTTCCGACATTTTTTTTCATCCCCCTTTTTTATGATTGCCGATCCTGCATCCGCCGGTTTAACCACAGATCATAATATTATTACAACTTTCTTTTTTATGATTGCAGATCCTTCAGGCGCAACAGGGTACCAGCTCGTTAAATATGCATA
This sequence comes from Methanobacterium sp. UBA176, assembly GCA_002505765.1. Lineage (GTDB taxonomy): Archaea > Methanobacteriota > Methanobacteria > Methanobacteriales > Methanobacteriaceae > Methanobacterium_D. Next base: position 11,879 of record DAVZ01000031.1, read on the forward strand.
TTCTTTACTTCAAGATTCCACATGATGGATATTAATTCTTGATCCGATTCTTCAATAGGATTATAACCTTCTTCACATCCCTTGAACGGATTTTAAGAAAATATCCCCGATTTATGGATAATTATAACCTAATTTATCCTCTTCACATCCTGAACAAAGCTCACAGTCTGTGTTTATTTTACATATCGTTTAGTGCCACAGGCTACGCAAGAGCTGTTACAATTACAGTTCTTATGCTGTGCGGCAAGGCATTTTCTAATCATATTAGTTTCCCTCCACACTTTGGGCAGGGTGCCTTTAATAAACCGTTTTTTGTAAAAATTGTTTTATCTAATATTTCTCTTTCTCCATTACATAGGGTGCATTTAGACTTTTCAATCATTTCCAGTGCCAAATCTTCAAGTTCACCATTATTCTTTTCAAATTCCTGAATATGTTCCTGGGCTAATTTGTTAATAATATTGCTCCTGCTCTGCTTTGTTACAAACTAAGTAATGTTTGTTTTGCAATGCTTATTCTATCTAAATATGTTCTTGTTTAGAATACTCTTCTTATTTTTTGGCCTGCTTTTCTTCCCAGCAGGTTTAGAGATTTATACACTTCTTCTTCTCCTGCTAACTTTGGCAATTAACCAGCCCAATTATTGTTAGTACTAAATACACTAAAAGTAGTACTATTCAATTCCTATAATAGATAAAGTAGTATATAAACCTTTTATTTCTTCGGGACTGTAAAGTTAACCGGTG
>DAVZ01000064.1 GCA_002505765.1 Methanobacterium sp. UBA176
TCCTCACATAATCATAGCTCAAATCACATCCATAAGCAGTGGCAGAATGTTCCCCAAGATTTAGATTTACTTCTACAATTATTTCATCGTTTTTCATAATTTTTTCTGCTATTATAACCTCTTTTGAACCCTCAAAGGCTATTATGGAGCCTTTTTTTACGATTTCAACCATTTTTTTTCCTGATTTAAAGGTTACATCAACGGCATTTTCATCCATTTCAGCGCCTGAATATCCTGCAGCTGCAACGATTCGCCCCCAGTTTGGATCAGCACCAAACAAAGCTGTTTTTACAAGTGTTGAACCAGCTATTGTTCTTGCAGCGTCTTTTGCATCTTTAAGTGATAATGCTCCTTTTACAGTGATTTCCATATATTTGGTTGCACCTTCTCCGTCCTTTACCATCATTTTTGCAAGTTCTGTACATACAAAATCCAGTGCATCCTGGAATTTTTCATCTATTTGACCTGAACCTCTCTTTGACATCAGTAAAACCATGTCATTTGTGCTCTCATCACCATCTACAACAACCATGTTGAAAGATTTATCCACTGCTTTTTTCAAGGAGTTATGAAGTTCATCTGGAGAAGCTTCAGCATCAGTGGCAATGAAACACAGCATTGTGCCCATGTTGGGCGCTATCATACCTGAACCTTTGATAATGCCACCAATTTTTATTGAGGTGCCATCATTAAGTTCTGTTTGAACTGAAATTTCTTTAGGACAGGTATCGGTGGTCATTATTGCTTCTGCAGCAGCTTTGGATGCCTGGGGTGAATTTTCAATATTTTCGATGGAATGGCTGATTAAATCATTTATTATGTCCATGGGGAGTTTTCTCCCAATAATACCTGTTGAGGCAAGAGCCACATCATTTAAATTGATGTCAAAACTTTCAGCAACCCTTTTAGCCATTTCCCCTGCATCATCTAAGCCTTCCTGACCTGTGAAGCAATTGGCATTTCCGCTATTTGCCACAATTGCTGATATTTTACCATCTTTAACTGCCTCTTCTGTTAAAATAACCGGTGCTGCTCGTACTTTATTTGAAGTAAATAATGCCGCTGCATTACTATCTTTATTTAATATAAGAGCTACTCCATATTTTCCCTTACGAGTGCCTGAAGCCATTACAGTGTCAACAGCGCAGACACCTCCTTTTATAATTTTCATTACTGATCTCCTGAACATTAAAATAAATGATTTAACATAGAAAACTAATTTTGTTGAGTAGAAGTACTGTTAGTACCATTTCCAGTTGATTGCCGGCTGTTATTTGATCTATCTTCACTTTCTGTGTAAACTTCTTCGGTGGGTGTTGTGGGATTGGTGCTGACAGGAGTTTGCGTATGAGTATTTACATTTTTAGTGCTTGGAATCTGGGGCATTTCCTGATTGGTTTCATTAATTTGGAGATCTGAAGAGTTGTCCTGATAAATACCCATTACAATTCCTGCCCCTGAACCGCATCCAAATGCGAATAAAGATATAATTATTGCAACTATAGCTTTTGCTTCTGTTTCAGGCTTCATAATAACACACTATTTAGTTTTACAATTATATGTTTTATATGGATGTTTATATCTTTTTTACTTCATAGGATATATCCATTACGTTACAACGGCATATAAGAGCGCCAGAAACATGGCAACCAATCCAAACTCCCAGCGACCTACGCTCCATCCAACGAATGAAACTATAAACACGAATAGAAATATTAAAAGCACCTTTGATTTTTTATAGAGGAAAAATTCCATAACCGATCTTGCAAATTCAGAGGGAATAAAATAGGCATATGTCCCATCTGCTATATCAAAGACCATTACCGGGCTGTTATTCCATATTTTAATGTTATCTGCAAGTTGAGCCATTTCACCTGATTCTCTTCTGCTTTTTCCTATACCTGCCCTGAGCATGGCTCCATTATTCAGGGCGTGCCATGCTGAATCGATCCCAGCACGTAATGCCGCATCTTTTGTTGGTAAATTAGCGATCAGGTCATCGCCACCTTCACGATAACCTTCAATTTTTCCCTCACAGTCTTTTTCAATGAAATTTTTAATTTCTGTCATTATTTCAACCAGCTTATCCCGGCCATTCTCCTCTATAAACCTGGTTGAATCAATTACATCAATAAATAAATAATTATCATATACCGCAGGTGATCCCCTCAATTTCTCAATCTTATCTGAGAAAACTACTGCAAATTCTCCCCCAAGCTTTGTAAATCCAACACCTGAGGTTTCACCAATCTGCTTGTTTAAGTTTATGGCCCTCTCAATTGCTGCTGCCCCTGTCATACCAACTGCAGCCCTGACAGAGATGTCCTTATCCATTCCAAGCCTAATAAGTTCAATTCCAACCCTTATAGCGTCATTTTTGGAAAGCATTCTGGAAACGATTTCTGTATTACTTTCCTCTACAATTATACCCTTTTCTTTTTTAATCAGTTCAACGAATTGTTTTATGATAAGATCTCTTCTTATAACCTCAACATAGAGGTATCTATCGCTACCCATTATGATATTGCTTAAGAGGGCATATTCATCCACTTTATCTTCTGCAGGGATTAATTCAATGAATTTTCTACCTTTAGGAATGTTTTCTGACCCAACTTCCTTTATGAGATTTTGAAAAATGTTTTGAGTGTTGATATGCGCACGATCAATCTCCAGAAGCATGGTGTGAGTGTAATTGATCATATCCACGTAATCGCGTTCTTTTTCATTGGTGGGATAATATTTGGTGCCGATGCTTAGGACCTTAGATTTGATAAAAAATCCAAAAAGACCTCTCATTAGATAATCCATGACCATTTAGGTTTTTCCTCCTGCAATAAGATAATTTTGTTGTGGTTTCTAATTTTCCACTTTCTCTAAAATTATTTCAAATTGTCCTGGTTTTTCCAGGAGCATGCTTGGTTTTACTGATACAATGGGAAATTTCCATGTTCCAATTCTTGCAGCCACTGTGCTTGCTATATTTCTTGAATTTTTCTTAACGAATGCGTAATCATGATCATTAATGGTTATATTAACGTTGTACTTTGATTCCTCTTTTACTTCATCAGAATAAAGAATATTAAGCTCAAAAGTCCCTGGTTTTGTGAAGAGATCGTTTCTTATAGCAACAAGAGGTGCATGGTCAAGCTTTAATCTATCACCAACTGTTACTGCAATGTTCCCAGCGTATCTGACTGCGTCTTTATAATCTCTAGGACTTACAAGAACAAAAACTATAAAATCGCTGGTTTTTTCCGCATCTTCAACCATGTTCATTACTTTATCGAAAAGGGGAATTTTCATAAAGATGTCTTCTAATTTAGAATCAATCCCTTCTTCTTTACTTTTTGTTATTCTATCAATTGCTTCCTTTGCAATGGCAATACCGCTTAATTTTTTGCTCTTTTTATGTCTGTAAGGATCCATTCCCTTTTTTTCAAATTCATTGAGACACTGTGTGGAGATTTTTTGCAGAATGTTTTTGATTTTTTTAGGTTTTGATGATGTTCCAATGATTATTTCCCCGCTTTTCACGCTGTAAGGAATTCTTCTACTTGCAATATCTTTAAATTCATCGTTGTATTCTCTGAATATGTCATTTGACAGTATCTTGGCCTCTTCTTCTTCAGCTATCTTCAGAATGAAATGATCCGCAGTGGTACCTGAAGGAACCTGAACAATTTTCTCATCTTCAAGAAGTTTGTTGAATTCTTCCTTTTTATCAATTTCATGTCGTAGCGATGCATCTGCTATGGTATAGGGCTCATATCCTAAAGCTTTTAATGCTTCTATGGACTTTAATACATTATCTAAACGTGGACTACCTTCTTTCCCCTTTCCATAATGAGCAACATTAGATGCATCAATAATTACCTTCAAAGGATCACCTTACACTTATTTTCATATCTTGCAAGAATTTTTGAATTACCATCAGACTGTTTCAGCGTTATTTCCACACTCTCCTCTTGAATATCAATTGTGTTAAATGAACAAATATCTTTTCCCCGAAGCTTCATAGATGATACAGTTCCTGCAGTTACAAATGCTGTATTTTCAAGTTTCCAAACGTGCGGTACGTGTTTATGCCCAGAAAGCACTAAATCAGCATTTCCATCAATTATAGACATCAAAATATCTCCTGCATCAGTTAATACGTTTCTTTCACGTCCAGTTTTTGGAACGGGAATCAGATGATGGTGTAGAGCAATAATTTTATAAAGATCACTATTTTCGGTCTTATTCAATAATTTTTCCAATCTTTTTTGCTGTGATCGACCTACTTTTCCATAATCAAGATCTGGTTCGCTGCTGTCCAGTCCTATGGCTTTAATTTGTTCATTTCTAACTGATAATGTACTGCATCGTTTTCTTATTAGTTCTTCAAAAGATTCAGTACCCATATGTCTTGAATCATGATTTCCAGGGACAGCCAGCATTGGACTTTCTATTAAATCCAGATACTCTGCAGCATCCACAAATTCATGGTAATAACCATTATCAGTAATATCGCCTGTAACAATCACTAAATCAGGGTTGAGTTCATTTGATCTATTTATTGCATCTGATAAAAGATCTTCCCTGAAATTAATTGCCCCTACATGCATATCAGACAAATGAACGATAAATACCATTTAACTTAACCTCATAATTGCTTCTGCGAGGTCTCCATTAGTTTCTTCAAGGGCTTTATGGGCTTCTTCTTTACTTACCCCTGTCTGAGCTGATACAAGCTCAACATCCTCATCTGGAATAACCAGCTGGACTTCTAACTTTCTCTCCTGGGGCTTTCCAGTAATCTGGTAGGTTTTTTGTCCCATAAAATCCATTAGATTTACCTTGGGATTTGTAATGACTACTTCTTTATCTTTAAATTTAATTATAACTTCTGTAGCACCCTTAACATCTTTCATATCCATACCCATCTGTTTCATGGCCCTCTGCATCTGCTTGAGTTGTTTAGGGTTCATTCCTGCGCCAGGTATCATTATTTTCCTCCTTTCCTTGTTTTAACGGCCTGACCTACATTAAAGTCCATTATTTCACGACCATTTAATAGTGACTTTCCAAAGGCTAACAGTTCATCTTTTTCATTAACAATTAGAACTTCTTCATTAGCTCTTATATTTATATCACAATCTATTACAAATTTAGCAAATATACTTTTTCCTTTCTTTGCAAATGGTTCAGCATCAGTGTTAACTACCACCCTATTTTTAGGGTATTGAAGATAATTATGAAGACGCCTTGCACCCTCCATGCTGAGTACAAAAATACCATCACTTGCACGGATGGTGGCAATTAAAGAATCTCCATCATGGATATGCCTTATTTTACCTGTTTTTTTACTCTTAATAACATTTATCTTTCCATTAAAAAGAGCTTTCCCCGAACCTTCACCAAATTGGTAATCTGCTATGTATTCTATTTTATTTAAATCATCTAAATTTATTTTCAGGGATTCTTCGCTTTTTTTAAATTTATAATCCAGATCAAACTTTTTTATAACCCTTTCACTTATTATAATTTCATTAAAATTATCTTTATATTCATTTATTGTATCTCTTATAAACTTTTTAGAATCTTCATCCAAACATGAAGGAGCTTCATTTTGTGCCATTGGATAAACTTCATCAATTTCAAGGGGTATAATTCCAAATGGATAATCAACCACGGCTATTTGCGTTGATTCATCCAGAACAGGGTTATTAATCTCTAAATTATGGATTTTATACATTTCACCCACTAAATCATGTATATTTTCCATTTCGGGATTGTTTAAAAGGATATTTTCAATGTTTTTAGAGTAAGGTTTTTTAAATGCCGGTAAAAGAACTAATTTATCCTTTTTTGGAAGTTTTTTTAGCCCTTTCATATGTCTGTAGATTTCTGGCCTGTTCAGGGATTCAGGACCACTGTAAAAAAAAGCAGATTTTTTGTAGGCAGGGTCGTATTCTTCGAGGATGTTTTTATATTTTTTTAAACCCCTCAAAGCATCTAAAAGATAAGGGTGAGATCTGCATCTATTTTCAACAAGTTCAAGCAGGTTTCCGTCAATTATGGCCTGTTTTATCTTTCTTATCTCTGCAAAACTGATATTCAGATTATGTGCTGCAATTAATTTCATTCTATCTTCTTTTTTCATTCCTCTTAAATCATCAGGAGTATAATTTGCACATATTTCGCATGAACAGGGCATATGGAAAAGATTTTCCAGTTTATAAGTTCCATCAGGCATCATAAATCGATCATCCTGGGCATATAGGATATATGCGGCGGAATCATAAAGATCACATCCTGTTGCCACTGCAAAGGCAAAAACCATGGGATGGCCTGCCCCCATAAGATGTCTCGGCCTTGATGGAGGTAAATTTCCCACAGAGGCCATAACAATATCCAGAACATCCATATATCTATAATTTTCAAGTAAAGGAACCACAGCACCTATTGGATATACCTCAAAATCCATTTTACCAATTACTTGTGCGCATTTAGCCCTTAAATCAGGGAAAGTAGATCCCTGAATAACTGAGTTTAACATCAAATTTCCCCTAACATTTATAGCTTCCTCTGCTCTTTCAAGTGTTATTTGCAGCTCTCTTTCTGCTCTTTCCCTTTTTACATAGGGCGGAGTAGGAATATCAAGTGATGTACCGATGTCTGTACCTATGTTTTCCTGAAATTCGATGATTTCACTGTTATCCACATCTATATCCCCATAGACAGAAAGCTGAAAAGAACCAGAATCTGTGACAATAGGGCCATCAAAATTAATTAAATTATGAATACCATTTTCCATGGCTTTATTTTTAAGTTCTTCATTTTTATAGATAATATATGCATTGGTTATGACCATATCTGCTCCGTATTTTTTAACATCTATTGTCTGTTTCCCGGGGTGAATAACAGGCATTAAAGCCGGAGTTTCCACTGTTCCATGTGGTGTTTTAAGTTTTCCAATCCTGCCCAAAGCATCCTTATATTTAATTTCAAAGTTCAATTTTCCACCTTTATACAAATACTAAACATTTTGTTTTTTTATGATTTTCCATAATCTATTACTCATTTCATTAATTCTGCTTTTTGAATCGCTTAATTTTGAAGTTCCGCATTTACAGATGCATTCATCGTGCTGAGGACATACAATAAATTTAGCCTTAAAAGATTTTAAATCATCTATTCCTATAAATTCAACATTTTTTAGAACTCTTTTTTTAAGTCCTGAATCTTCAATTTCTCTATTTAAAAAAACAGGAGATTTCACAGTTGATGCCATTTTGGTATTTCCTCTCTCCATCCTTCGCTCATTTTCACGTCTTTCTAAAATTTTCCTATTTGATCCATTGAGTTCTGGATCTCTAAATGGTATTCCAGCATCACTCAATGCTATCATCCTCTCGTCGGTGGCATTAAGATGGTTTTGAATCATTTTTGAGCTTTTTGACGCTACCGTTCCTCCGCTTTTTCGTCCAAAATGAGGTCCTTCCCCTATATGGAGCCCAGCAAGTACCATTGCACATCTAACCGGCGCTGCAGAAGTGTAGGTTAAAATAAGTCCATCTTTCCTAAGAAGATTTTTTAACTGAAGGAAAAACTCAAGAGAATACAGTTCCGGAGATTTTGAAGGTGAAAATGGGTCTAAAAATATAGCATCGTATTTTTCATTGTCTAAATCCTGAATTACATTTCTTGCATCCCCAATATAAATGTTTACATTGATTCTCTCTGGTATTTCTTCTTTTAGGAATTTAAAACCTAAAATTCCCTTTTCGAATAAATAGTTTTCTATAGCTCTTTTAATTATATCACAGGATTTTACAGGACTTTTTATAAATAAGGCAGCTCCCAGAGTCTCTTCTGATATTTCTACCATGTCTATATGAATTTTAACGTTATTATCTAAATTTTCAATGCTTGCTGATGCATTGTAACCGATTCCGCTGCATATATCAAGAATTTTAACTTCCTTTTTATCTTCAAGCTGAGCAGGTTTAACAAATTTTTCCATTGATTCAGTAAATGCCCCGTGATAAGTATGCATTGTTTCAGACTTATCATGAATAGTATTAGAGTTTAATGTATATGATCCATCTTCTGTTCTAACAAGATGTTCTTTAAGAAGTCTCTTTGCAATGTTTCTTGCTTCTTTATTTCCTTTTTTCTGGAAACATTTTCTGACAATATCCAGCACTTCATCCCTTGCAGTCAGTGCCTTATAATTATTTCTTTTCATTCTATTTTGAATGAGTTTCTTATTTCATTAATATATTGGCAAAAATAAATACTCATTTAAGACATAGCCCTACATAGTAATTAAAATGAAGTTTAATTAAAATAAGGTTAAAGTAAATACTAAGTATTTTTGAAGCACTAAATTCAAAGAATTCGAGGTTTAAGGATGGTAAAGATTATAGGAATTATTGGAAGCCCCAGAAAAAATGGAAACACAGCTTTTTTGGTGGAAAAAGCACTTGAAGCTGCCGGAGAAGTAGGGGCGGATGTTGAGAGTTTCAATTTGGGGGAAATGGAAATCGAACCGTGTACAGCATGCGACATATGTAAAATGACTGGCGAATGCCCCAAAGATGATGAGATCGGTTATTTACTTATAAAAGTCCAGGAAGCCCATGGATTAATCATTGGAAGTCCTGTTTACTTTGGAAATGTTTCAGCTCAGCTAAAAATATTTATGGACAGATCAAGACCGCTTCGATCTGATTTTAAGCTTAAAGATATGGTTGGTGGTGCAATAACAGTTGGTGGATCAAGAAATGGAGGACAGGAAACTGCAATTTCAGCAATACATGAATTCTTATTGATTCATGATGCTGTGGTTGTTGGGGACGGGTCTCCCCTGGCACATTATGGAGGTACAGGATTTTCTGGGAGTTCAAATGACATTAAAAAGGACTATTTCGGTATAGAAACTTCAAAAAATCTTGGAAAAAGAATTGCCAAGCTTTCAAATAAAATTCATGGATGAATAATAAATTAGAACATAATAATTTCAGGTAAACTATGAAATCCACGGCTTTAAAAAAACAATCCAATGATTTTTATACATTAAATCCTCCTATTTCAACAAAACCGGATATTTACGTAGTTATACCTGCATACAATGAAAGTAAGACCATAAAGGATGTACTGGAAGAACTTAAAGATAAAAACCTTAAAATTATCGTTATAGATGATGGATCCAGCGATGAAACATATGAAATAGCAGAAGATTCAATCATTAACTCATATAACGAATCCATTTACAGGCACGTTTTAAATAGAGGATTAGGGGCCGCGCTTAAAACAGGGATTGAAGCAGCAATTGCAAAAGAAGCTGACATAATAGTTACCTTCGATGCAGACGGTCAGCACGATCCTGAAGATATAATTAAGGTTTGCAAGCCAATTACAGAAGGTAAAGCAGATTTTGTAATAGGAACCAGAGATTTCAGTAAAATGCCTGCTTCTAAAAAGTTCGGAAATAACGTTATGAACATTATAACCCGAGTATTTTATGGAATTCACGTAAACGATTCTCAATCAGGCTTAAGAGCTTTTAATATAAAAGCGGCGCAAGTACTGGATATTCACTCCAGAGGATATGGAGTATCTTCAGAAATAATAGGCGAAATTAAAAATCATGATTTAAAGATTGAAGAAGTTCCTATTAAAACCATTTATACGGATTATTCAATGTCAAAGGGTACAGGTTTAAATATAGGGCTTAAAATCTTATTTAAGTTAATAATGAATGTAATCAGAAAGGTGTTTTAATGATATTCCAAATCTATCAAATATTGGGAACTTTAATAGGCATAATTGCCATAGTATTGTCTCTTTGGAGATTTAAAGAAGGAAAAATGACCCTGGGAATGCTTTCATTCTGGATTTTAATATGGGCAGCAGTAATAATAATTTCAATATATCCAGAATCAACAAACCTGTTCGCATCAATAACAGGAATCGGAAGAGGACTTGACTTTATATTAATATTAGGCCTCATTGGAAGTTATTACCTTGTCTTCAAGATGTACACTATGATAGAAAGCATGGAACAGGAAATTACACAGCTTGTAAGGGAGCTTGCACTTCAAAGAGAGAATCTAAAAGAAAATGTAGAAAAGTCAAATAACTCCTTAAAATAATTTATGTGAAAAAATGAAAATAGGATATTTCATCAGCCATTTTCCCTATGCAGATGGCTTGAATGAATCTGATTACCATAAAAAATATGCCCACGGGGGAACAGAAATTGCTGCATATAACCTTGCCATTAATATGGCAAAAAAACATGAAGTAGACGTTTTTACAACATCAATGACTTCTAAAGATTCTGTAGATACATTAGGTAACATAAAGATATATAGATATGGTACAATTTTAAAAATTGCCAGTGCAAATTTAACTTCAGGAATTTTATATAAACCATTAAACCATGAAGTAGATATAGCACATGCACAGTATAACACGCCTTATTCTGACTATTCTGCTTTAAGATATGCTAAAAAAAAGGAAGTTCCTTTTGTTGTTACTTATCATAACGATGCTCCAGAAAGTGGAGGGATTTTTATCCGTAACTGGGCAAATAAATTATACAATAAAACCTTACTTAAAAGGGTTTTAAATGGTGCAGATATTATAATTGCCACTTCAAAATCTTATATAGATGAATCAATGATTTTAGGTGATTATAAGGATAAAATTAAAGTTATTCCTAACGGTATTAACTTAAAAGAATTTGAAAACACCCTTTCCAAATCTGAATGCAGGTCAAGGTTAGATTTACCTTTAAATAAAAAAATAATACTGTTTCTCGGAAATATTGTTGAATATAAAGGTCCCCATATCCTTTTAAAGGCATTGAAACTTGTAAAAAATCATGTAGATGATGTATATCTTGTTTTTGCAGGTAGGGGCAAAATGCAGGAAGAACTCATCGAAATGGTTGAAAAATTGGGTATTGAAAAAAATGTTTGCTTTAAAGGATACGTTGAAGATGAATTAAAGCCCCTATACTATAAAGCCGCAGATATCTTTTGTCTTCCATCTATCACAACAGCCGAAGCATTTGGAATAGTTAATTTAGAAGCAATGGCATGCGAAACCCCCATTGTTTCAACCAAACTTGGTGGGATACCAGATGTTGTTGAAGATAATAAGAGTGGTCTGCTTGCCCAGCCAAATGATGAAGAATCGTTGGCTGAAAAATTAATTTATCTACTGGAAAATGAAGATGTTGCCAAAAAAATGGGTTATTATGGAAAACAGAAGGTAAAAGAGTATTCATGGGACAGGATAGCTACAAAGACTGAAAATATTTATAAAAAACTCAATCCTAATAATTAATATTTATTCAAATGGTGCTATTAAATGGAGATAGATTATATTAACGGACCAAAATCAGATAAAATTTTTGGAATGTCCAGGTATCAAAATGAGATACATAAACGGCTGGATATTGATTTAAACAAAATTGAATACGAATCACTAACACAGAAAGCTGCTAATCATTATAACTCTATTTTTCCACCACGCAGTGAAGAATTAGGAGTCTTTCCCGCCCTACAAAGAAGTGGATTACTTTCTAAAAGTATAAAATTTAATAAATTTGTTAATTGGGGGTGGAAAGTTTCAACTTATATCGATAGATACCGTTATCAGCAAATGGTAAAAAATAAAGTTAAAAATAGTAACGTTAAACACATAACATATCAAGATCTTGCTTATTTATTAAATTCCATTGAATTAAATAAATCAATTGTGACATGTCACGATTTAATACCTTGGATATATGAAAAAGACCGCTCTTTAATGTGGAAAAATAATATAAAAGGACTTAAAAAAGCTGAAAAAATAATTACAGTATCTAAATTTTCAAAAAATGAAATTATAAAATACCTGAATTATCCAGAAGAAAAAATTCATGTGGTTTACAATGCTGTTGATCATAATTTCTATTTCCAGAAAAGAAATAGGGATATTTTAAATGCTTTCAATATTGAAGATGAAAAAACAGTATTATACGTAGGTTCAGAAACCCGAAGGATGAACTTTGATAAGCTTATAAAATCCTTTGCAGAACTTAAAAATAAATTACCTGAGGTTAAATTATTAAAAGTAGGAGAACCTCAAAAGTTCGGTGTAAGGGAAAAATTCATTGATTTAATTAAAATTTTAGGATTAGAAAAGGACGTTTTTTTTGTTGGTTATATTCCTGAAGAAGATTTACCAAAATGGTATAACGCTGCTGACTTACTCGTTTACCCCTGTGCCTATGCAGGGTTTGGATTACCTCCCCTGGAGGCTATGGCCTGTGGAACCCCTGTAATCACATCAAACACTACTTCTTTACCTGAGGTAGTTGGTGATGCTGGAATAATGGTCAATCCCAATAACATTGAAGAATTAGCTGAGAAAATGTATGAAGTGCTTACAAATAATGATTTAAGTGAAGATATGGTTAAAAAAGGACTAAATAGGGCTAAAATATTTAACTGGGATAAATCTGCTGAAAAAACATTAAGAATATATCAATCTTATAATGAAAGCTGAAATCAGGATAGAATGCATATGAAAAATGAAAAAAAAACAAAAGATAAACGATGGGATTCATTTAACTCAGATTACGCAAGAGATCATGAAAAAAAACATCCAGAAAGTCATTTTGAATTTATAGAAGTATTGAATCTTTATAGCCCAAATAAAGGAGACAGGATATTAGAAATAGGCTGTAATACCGGCGAATTTTGTCTTTTACTAAAAAAAAAATTCAATGTCAATCCTTTATGTGTAGATATAAATAGGGAAGCAATTAATATTGCCCTTGAAAAATATCCTGATATGGATTTTCAGGTGAAGGATATATATGAAATTGAAGGAAAATACGATGCAATCTACATGCAACATGTAATTGAACACATCAAAGAACCTGAAAAAGCTTTAATGAAAATAAATAAGATTTTAGAAGATAATGGTGTGTTAATTATTACCTGTCCCAATAAATGGGCTTATCCCACAAAATTGATCTGCAAAATTAAAGGAACTGAATTCTGTTATGATCCCACTCACCTATTTGAATATGATCCAGCTTCCTTATCTAAAATAATTAAAAATAATGGATTCACCATTCTTAAAATGATTACAAAACCATTAGGCATTCCATTTTTACCTAAAATCTCTATAAAATCCCAGTATTCTTTACCCGCTTCTTATTTAGGTGATTTTATTTTTATTGTGGCCAAAAAATTATCTCCATAATTCAAATTAACCACTGAAAAATCTGTTTAAAAATGTTGATATCATCTTTAGTAATAACTTTTAGAAAATATAGTACAGATGAATATATTATTAGTCCTAATATTCCCACTAAAACCCAGTTAAACTGTGCTAATAAAAGATAGATGATTAATGTAGTGCATACTCCCCCAACAACTGGTTTTCCAATATTATGGATCAAAGATATTTTGTAGAAATTTTTAGAAACATAATTGAACATTAAAAGGAAGCCAAGAGCTTCAGTTAATACTGTGGCAACTGAAGCACCGATAAAACCATATTTTGGGATTAATATAATATTTAAAACTATATTTAATGCAGCATTAACTCCTGCAACGATTGTCACCATTCTCTGTTTGTTTACTGCTGCAAGCAAGCTTCCCAATAAAACTGTTAAGAAAATAAAGGGAATAACCCAAATCAAAACCTCTAAAGCTGAAATTGATGGATTATAAGCCTTTCCATAGATAATCAATATTATTTTATCTGAAAACAGCAGTCCGTATATGAGTATTAAAATAGATATGAGAAAGATATATCTGAATATTTTTTCATATTCAATTTTCAAAGCATCTTTTTTTGATTCAAAATATTTGGACATTACTGGGAAAATCGATGCAATTATTGCAGAGGGGATAAACATTAAAACAAATATTAACCTGTATGCAGCATTGTACCATCCTACTGCTGCTGTTCCTACAAGTAAAGAAATCATCACTGAATCTATATTAAAATAAATCTCAGTAAAGAACCCTGCAAAACCAAAGAAAAAACCTTCGGTAATTGATTTTTTCCAAAAATTCCAATCAATCTCAATTTCAGGTAATTTTAATTTCCATTTACTTATAAGAACGTTGAATATTAAAATTAATAAACCGACTATAACATAGATGAATGCAAAGGTAATTACATCCATTTTAAGATAAATTGCAATTAATGTGATTATTAAGATTAAAAGTGTATTTAAAAAAGTGCCTATTGATTGAAATTCCAGTTTTTCGTAGGCCTGAAATATGGAATAAAATATTTTTGAAAGAGAAGATAGGACAGCATAAATAATTAGAAAATAAACAACAATAAATGTCTGTATTGGGTAATTTAACAAGTAAAGTACTATATATGCTATAATCAATGTTAAAAGGGATAAAATTATTTTAATGCCTGTTATATTTCCAAGATACTTTCCTGTTAATGATTTATCCCTTGCAACTTCCCTTACAGTCAACTGGCTTAATCCCATATCTGCAAGAATTCCAAATATACCTGTAAATGCCAGCGCCAGGGATAAAATACCAAAGCCTTCTGCCCCTAAATATCGAGCAGTGTAAATAACGTAGATAAACATTAAAACATAACTTAATATCTGCGAAGCAAATAAAACTCCAGTGTTTTTAGCTATTCTTTTTAAAGCGTTCAATGAACCACCGATAAAGCTTTTAAAGATTATTTATAATAATTGATGATTAATTTGTATATGTTTAAAATATTTATATTAATTGTAAAGGATAAAATAAATTAAATGTTGAAAAGATTTATTTAAACCCTTTAAAGCCATAAATAATATCTATGGAGTATTTATCTAAAAAATCATTATTGTTCAATATAATTTTTAGGAAACATATAAATGTCAATATTAATCACCGTGGGAATAATTGCCAGAAATGAAGAGAAATACATTGCAGAAACTCTTATAACTCTCATAGAACAGGATATCGAGGGTTTTTTACTTGAAATAATAGTTGTTGACGGTAATTCAGATGATAAAACCCGTGAAATAGCCGAAAACATATTGAATTCTTCAGGGATCAATTATCAAATCTTAAACGAAAAAGATTTTGGTTTTTACGGCCACTGCTTTTCTAGAAATCTGGTAATAGACCATTCCAGTGAAAGTTCAAAATATATCGCTTTTACAGATGCTGACTGTATAGTGGATAAAAATTGGTTAAAAACATTATATAAAAGTATTGAAGGAACTGCAGATGATATTGCTGGTGGTGGAGGCCCCAGGTTAATTGCACCAACAAAAAACAAAAAAGAATTTATAATAAACCATTTTCTAACTTCACTGATTGCTACAGGAGGAAACCCCGCCTTTTCAAAGCGAAATATCAAATATTTAAAGAGCATTCCCAATTATAATGCCATTTACAAAAAAGATATTATAGCAAAGTTCAGATATGACGATAGTTTGATAATTTCCGACGACATGGAATTAAATACAAGGATGGGTAAAGCGGGTTACAAATTCATATATGTACCCGGTGCTGAAATTTATCACCGCGAAACAGATTCAGTGAATCAATTTGCAAAAAACATGTATAAATATGGAGTAAATATAGCAAATACCATAAAAAAACACAGATTATTTAAAATAAAGGTATTTTTAACCGTTTTATTCTTATTTTACCTTATTCTGCTCATTCCGCTGTATTTAATATTTGGATGGATGATATTGTTTCCCTTAGTACTTTACGTCATCTATACATTCTTTGTTTTTGCAGAAATTCTTTTTAAAACCCTATCTTTCTATTCATTGCTTGTTTTCTTACTGGTGCCAGTTCAGCATATCTGCTATGCATATGGAGTCATCTATAATTTCCTCTTTATAAGACCGGTGCATAAAGATAATAAATAGAATGAAGTATATTGTAATAAAGTTTGATTTTTTACTTTTATTTGGTGGAAAAATGATATATTTTAGAGGCTGCGTGGCAAGGGAAAAACTTAAAAGAATATCCAGAGATACCGGAGAGATACTCAAACTTGCAGGCATTGAATACACAATACTGGAAAATGAAGAGTGCTGCGGATCATTTCTACTTAGAACAGGATTTAGAGAAGACGCAGAAAAAGTGATGGATAAAACATTAAAGGATCTGGAAGGAGAAAAGATACTCACTTCATGCGCCGGATGTTACAAGACGTTTAGTAAGGATTATAAAGAGATACTGGAGGTTGAACTGGATGTTATTCACAGTTCACAGCTTTTCAAAGAACTTATTGAAAAAGGTCATCTGGAAGTGGAATCTATCGATAGAAAGGTTACATACCACGATCCCTGCCATTTAGGGCGCCATATGGAAGAATATGATACACCCAGAGAAATTCTGGATAAAATAACAGAACTGGTGGAAATGGAACGGAACAGGGAAAATTCAAGATGCTGTGGGGCGGGAGCTGGAGTTAGATCCGCTTTCCCTGAAATTACTTCTAAAATTGCAGAAATGCGCCTTAAAGATGCAGATGATGCAGGAGTTAATACCATAATAACGTCCTGCCCCTTTTGCATTTTAAATCTTGAATCGGCATGTAATGACGACTATAAAATATTGGATTTATCTGAAATATTGTTTAAACGTCTAAAGAGAACATAGTGGAGTTTAAAGATGGAAGAATCCCGATTAAATGCAATGAAAAGATCCTTCTCCATTCTTGAAGACAGGAAAAAAAGGCTTTTTAGAGATGATTACGAGTGTATAAATGAATTATCCGACCGTGTTAAATCGATCAGGAAATACAGCATTTCTAATTTAGAAGAACTCATCAAAAAAGCTGAAAAAAGGTTTACAGAAAATGATATTGAAGTTATATTTGCAGAAAGCGCAGATAAAGCTTTAGATGAGATCTACAAGATTGTTAAGGATGAACCTATCATTGGAAAGTCCAAATCAAACACAGTAAATGAAATAGGACTTTCCACTTTTTTGATGAATAAGGGAATTGAACTGGTTGAGACTGATCTTGGAGATAGAATAATACAGCTTGATGAGGAAACTAAAGGTCCCTCACATCCAATAGGGCCTGCAGCCCATTTAAACATAAAAGAAATCGCCAGAATTGCATCCCAAAAATTTGGAGAGTTCATTGCACCGGAAGCAAGAGCAATACTTGATGCACTTAAAAATGATGTTACTAAAAGACTTTCTAAATGTAATGTGGGGATAACCGGGGCTAATAGTATTGCTGCAGAAGATGGCTCACTGATTATGGTCCATAATGAAGGAAATATCAACATAGTATCGATGAAAGAGATTCATATAGTAGTTGCAGGTATCGATAAGCTGGTAAGATCCGTTGAAGATGCCATATCAGTCGTAAAGCTTGAAACAATATTTGCAACAGGTAAAAAAGTTCCAGCATATATGAATGTTATTTCATCCCCTTCAAAAACTGCGGATATTGAACAGATACTTCTAAAGGGTATGTACGGGCCTAAAAGAGTTATATTAATCCTTTTGGATAATGGAAGACGTGAAGCACTTAAAGAATATGATGAATGCCTCTTATGTATTGGATGTGGAAGCTGCATTGTTTCGTGTCCTGTTTACAATGTCACTGGATATGAATTTGGATATAGAGGTTATTTAGGTGGTAGAGGGATAACTTTCAGCCGTTTTATAACTGATAATCAAACTTGCTTTGATTCCGGGCTTTTTCAATGTACTGAATGCGGTTTGTGTACTTTAGAATGTCCAGTCAATATAAAGACAAATGAAATTATTGAAAGATTAAGAAGAGAATCTGTTGAAAAAGGGAAATATCCTAAAAAACACCTTGAAACTGCAGAAAGGATTAAAGAGAAAGGATCACCCTTTGAAGATTAAATTTTATTGTTTAGATAAATTTTAAATAAATGTGAATATAATTTAAACAAAATAAGCATTGTTGTTAGAAATGTATTTATTGTACCTATAAACAGAAATATTTAACAAACTACAATAACTTTAGGGCAAAAATTCAGGAGTTTAATAAGTAAATAATACAAATTAACTAATATTTTATAGCTTTATATTATTTTAACCATCATATTAATAAATGGAGGTATATAACTTGCTTTTATTGATTAGTCCAATAAACACAGAAGAGGCACAGGAGGCTATAGCCGGCGGTGCCGATATAATCGATGTCAAAAATCCAAAGGAAGGATCACTGGGCGCCAACTTTCCTTGGGTCATTAAAAGCGTGCGGGAAATGACCCCCAAAAAAATGCTTGTAAGCGCAACACTGGGTGATGTACCCTACAAACCAGGTACAGTATCACTTGCTGCTCTGGGAGCGTCAGTTTCAGGGGCAGATTACATAAAAGTAGGACTGTACGGAACAAGAAACTATGATGAAGCACTTGAAGTCATGGAAAATGTGGTAAAGACTGTTAAAGACTATAATGATAAAGCTCTTGTGGTTGCATCAGGATATGCGGATGCAAACCGTGTAGGAGCAGTAGATCCTATGGAAATACCTAAAGTAGCTGCAGATTCAGGTGCTGATATTGCAATGGTAGATACTGCTGTCAAAGACGGTAAAACACTATTTGATTTTATGGATGAAAACTTAATAACCAGATTCAATCAGGAAATTCATGATTATGGAATGAAATCAGCCCTTGCGGGATCGGTTAAAAAGGGACAACTTTCAATTTTGCACAGATCAGGCTGTGATATAGTGGGTATCCGGGGAGCAGCATGCATAGGTGGTGACAGAAACTCAGGGAAGATTCATAGAAACGCGGTCAGCAAATTAAAGAAAATGGTAGAAAATTTCTAAGCACCATAAACTTCAATTTCCACAATTTGTTATAGAAAACTTTTAAATGTTTAAAATACAAAAAATTTAGAAACCAGATAGTTTTAGAACTTACCTGAAAATAAGGAGGTATTGTTAATGTATTTTAAAAAGTTAGAAAATGCCCCAGAAGGTTATACATATGACGATTTTTTAATGATACCTTCTGCATCTTCTGTTGAACCAAAAGATGTTAAAACTAAGTCAAGGGTTTCAAATAATCATGATCTAAACATCCCTATCATAAGTTCAGCGATGGATACTGTAACTGAATCTGCAATGGCAATAGCACTTGCTCAGGAAGGTGGAATAGGACTCATACACAGAAATATGACCATAGAAGAGCAGGTTGAAGAGGTTAAAAATGTAAAAACATCAAGCGACCTTACCATAAGAGATGTAATCACCATAAGTCCTGATTCTACAATCAAAGATGCAAACGATATAATGAACTATGAAGAAGTTAGCGGGCTTCCAGTTGTTGAAGATGACACTGTTATTGGAATTATAAGTAAAAGAGACATTATCCCAATTATCAATTCTGATTATAACAAGAAAGTAAAGGACTTCATGACTGAAGAAGTCCTTACCATTCCAGAATCAACTTCTCCAGACGATGCACTGGATATTGCCTACGAAAACAAGGTGGAAAGGCTTCCAGTAGTTCGCGATGGTAAGATCATGGGGATAGTAACTGTTCGTGATATACTGGAGCGTAAAAAGTTCCCAAATGCTTCCAGGGATAAAAAAGGGAAATTCCTGGTGGCTGCAGCAACAGGTCCCTTTGATCTGGAACGCGCCATGGCACTAGACGATGCTGGGGCTGATATAATTGCAATAGACGTTGCTCATGCTCATAATTTAAATGTTGTCAATTCTTCAAAGACAATTAAGGATAATATTGATGCCGATTTAATTGCTGGTAACATAGCCACTTCTGAAGCAGCAGAAGATCTGCTGGCAAAGGAGATTGATGGACTTAAAGTTGGTATTGGCCCTGGATCAATCTGTACAACCAGAATAATAGCAGGTGTTGGTGTTCCTCAATTAACTGCGGTATCACAGGTTGCCGACGTTGCAGCTCAGTATGATGTCCCTGTCATTGCAGATGGCGGATTACGATTCTCAGGAGACATTGCAAAAGCCATAGCTGTAGGTGCTGACTCTGTAATGCTCGGAAGTTTACTTGCTGGAACCCACGAAGCTCCCGGCGATGTTGTAATTATGAACGGAAGAAAATTCAAACAGTACCGAGGTATGGGTTCACTTGGAGCTATGACCGGGGGATTCGGAGCAGGGACAGATAGATACTTCCAGGAAGTTAAGGGATCAATGAAACATTCCAAACTCGTGCCCGAGGGTGTAGAAGGGGTTGTTCCCTACAAGGGCCCGGTAAGTGAAGTTTTATTCCAGTTAATTGGAGGGCTTAAATCTTCAATGGGTTACTGCGGTGCAGAGACAATTAAAGATATGAAGGAAAAATCAAAATTCATTAAAATTACAGCAAGTGGTATGGCTGAAAGCCACCCTCACGATCTTACAATAACCAATGAAAGTCCTAATTACCCCACAACAAGGCTCATGTAAACCACCTGAGACCTATAATGTCTTTAATTTTAACTTTTTTATTTTCTAAAAGATAATATGAAATCATTTATAATCCTCTGTGGTGGAAGAAGCAAGCGAATGGGAAAAGATAAGGGTTCTATGGTCATAAATGGAAAACCCATGGTTCTTCATGTTATTGATACAATTTTAGACCTTGCTGATGAAATAATACTGGTTTTAAGGGATGAAGTACAGGTTAAAAGTTACAGAAAATTCTTTATGGGGGATTATAAGTCTTTGAAAATAGTTTGTGATAAAACTAAAGATCAGGGGCCGTTAATAGGAATATTAACCGGGCTTTCAAAGATAAAATCAGATTATGCCCAGATTTTACCCTGTGATTCACCCTTTATTTCCAGAGATTTCATTTTGAAAATGTTTAAAAGGGCAGAAGAGGAAAATTTCGATGCAATTGTCCCTGTTTGGCAAAATGGGCACATTGAACCCCTTCACTCCATCTATAAAAGGACGGTTATGGATACCATTAATGTGCTCATTAGAGAAAATCGAATGGATGTGAGATCTTTAATTCAAAACATCCATGTTAGATACATAAATGTTGAGGAACTTGATAGAAGCACCAAAAGTTTTCAAAATATTAACACAACTAAGGATTTATAGAGTATATTAACCATTATCTGAAGGGATATTCGCTTTTTTTTTATATCTGTGACTTTAATCACGTCATATCAAATGTTTATTTTTTCTTTTTTATTATATAAATAATCTTAATCCTTATTTATATTTAAAGTAAGATTGTATGCCGTATTTTTATTTAAAATTGAGTATTATAGATTCTTTTATGTTATTTTTATGTATTATAACAAGTTAATGGAAAACATCTGGTAAGAAAATTATTTATAATAGTAATACATTAATATTATAATAACTAAATATATTATTAATATGAGGTATCCTATGAAAGATGTAACTTTTTTACTACCAGCATACAATGAAGAAAAGTCAATAGGGTCACTACTGGAAAAAATTAACACTAATTATCCAGATTCAAAAATTATAGTAATCGACAATAATTCAACCGATAATACTGCTAAAATAGCCAGAGAATATGGAGCTAAAGTACTATACGAACGAAAACAGGGAAAAGGCCATGCCATACAAAAAGGATTCGAACACGTTGAGTCAAGATTTGCAATAATGTTAGATGCTGATAATACTTATTATCCAAAAGACGCGTCCAAATTACTGAACAAGTTAAAAAAAGAGGAAGCAGATGTGGTTTTAGGTTCAAGATTAAATGGAAATAGAAAAAAAGATTCGATTACGCCTTTAAATCTTTTTGGAAATTATATACTGAGTCTTACTGCCAGCATACTTTTCTGTAAGGTATCAGATGTATGCACAGGATATTGGGCCTTTAAGAAGAAAGTCATTGATTATATACTTGAAGAAGGTATTAACTCTTCTGGATTTGAACTGGAAGCTGAAATGTTCGTTAAAATATACAATAATGATTTCAAGATTAGAGAAACACCTGTTAATTATGGAAGCCGCATAGATGCTCCAAAATTGGATTCTTTAGCCGATGGATGGAGAATATTTAAAACCCTCTTGATTTATCGTTTAGGGCTGCTAAAGAACGGGAATGGAAAATCCTCCAATGTCTCAAAAAAAAATCCGGGCATATCAAAATAGCATCATAATGCTTTATTAAGATTATAAACATATATTAATTGATGATTTTAAATAGGGAGGCTTTTTATGAACATAATGATGCTGGCACCTGAATTTTTGCCAGTTTGGGGGGGTGTAGGTACTTATATTGTGGAGATGGCCAGACATCTAAAAGATGTTGAACTGCACATACTGACTCCAAAAAGAACCAGTTTTGGAAATGGAAAACTGGATACAGATTATGATATGGAAAAAATCTTTCCTGAAAATGTGCATATTCATTTTGTAAGTAATGCATCAGACACATTCCTTTATAACGCCAAATTTCAGTATGCATGTTTTAAAAGAGCTCCGGATATTATTAAAGAAAATAGAATCGACATAATCCATTCACATACTGCTCACATGCCCGATGTATTTCTAAATTTAAGAAAACCGGATGTCAAGACAGTGACCACAATTCACACTACAATTAAAGGCCAGAGGATCGGTACTGGATATTCAGGGACTAAATTTCTAGATCTTGAGTTTTCAGAAAAAATGACCTATCTCATGTATCCATTCCTTAGATTCATTGAAGAAAGCTACTTTAAAAGAAAAAACAAATACATCGTTGTTTCTAACTGGATGAAAAATCAGATAATTGAAGAACAGAATCTAAACTATGAAGATGTTTCTGTGGTTCATAACGGTGTTAATCCACAGATATTTACCCCTAAAAAATGCAGAGAAGCACCAGAAATATTTCCAGAACTGTTCAATGAGGATAAAATAAAAATTCTTTTTTCTTCCAGATTTATAGAACTTAAAGGAGCCAGATTTTTATTAGACGCCATTCCAAACATTCTTAAAAAGATAGACGCCCACTTCATATTTGCAGGTACCGGGAAGATCAATCTAAACATTCCTAAAGAAAATTATACACTTCTAAACTATGTAGATTACCTTAAAATGCCCTATCTTTATTGCTCTTCAGATGTATTCGTTTTGACCTCATTGTATGAAAATTTCCCCATAGCTGTGCTGGAAGCCATGTCTTCTGGACTGGGGGTGATTTCAACCGATGTTGGTGGAGTTCCTGAGATAATTAATTCTAAAAATGGTATTTTAATTCCCAAAGCAGACAGTAATGCAGTAGCTCAAAACGTGGTTAATCTTGCTGAAAACGGTTCATTAAGATATAAATTAGGTAAAAATGCACGAAAAACCATTAAAAAAGGATTTACATGGAATCTTGCCGCTACAAAAACTAAAGGTATCTACGAAAAAGCAGTAGAAGCTTAACACATTATAAATTTAATTTTTTTTCTTTTATTTGCATATTAAATAGAAATTGAATGTATAAAACCAATTTTTAATGGATTTTTTATATTATGGACTAATATTAAAGTTTTAAGTAGTAACTAACTTAAAATGAGAGTTATTATTTCAATAATCATAGATAATATTTTATACAATTAATATCATAATAAGATTCCATGGGAAAAATGATTTCAGTATTTACAAAAATATTTATTCTCCTTTTTTTAATTTTTATTCTCACATTATTATGTATTCATTATTATGATAACTACCAGATGCATCCTTCATTTCCGACAGATGGACTGAACCAATCACAGATTCAAGACGTGTTTAAAACATCAGGAGAGGTGGTTAAATTGCAGGATTATGGATTCGATATTCTGGATGAATATAACAACATAATTCCTGTATTATCACCTACAAAACCAAAAATAGGCGACCAGGTAGAAATACTGGGAATTCTTGAACCATCAGGCTATTTTAAAAGTATCGAAGTTGTGGTGATTGAAAAATGGGGTTATGAATCCCTTTTTTTAAGATCCTTTATTGGTCTTATTTTTATGACCATCATATTTTTATGGTACTGGAAATTAGATTTTAAAAAGTTTTTATTTGTGAGGAGAAAATAATGCCAGACTGGCTTACTCATATAACAGTTGCATGGATCGTTTGCACCGTACTTGGATTTAAGTTTCAAGCCTTTAAACAACCTTATATCGCAATATGCATGGTTGGTGCCCTGATTCCTGATATTGTAAAGATATCTATCCTTCTTAATTATTTTAATCTCTATACATTTTATTTATTAGCCGCTATACATACTCCTGCAGGTTCAATCATAATAGCCTCTATAATTTCACTCCTATTTAAAGAAAAAAAGCTTATTTTGGGTTTTTTGGTGCTTGGAATTGGAACCCACTACTTTATGGATTTACTGCTCAATGATATCAACAGTGAAATTTATTTATTCTATCCATTTTCATGGAGCTACTGGCAACTGGGACTATTTTCAAATACTGACTATTTAATTACAATTGTATCGCTTATTACTGCTTTAATAGTGTATCTAATATCTATAAATGTTAATAAAAGAATAAAAACGGCTAATAATAAAATTTAATCGAATCTGATCATTATAAAATGTCCATATATGTCACCTGATTGGAAATCCCCTTTTTATTAAATGTAAAATGACATTAATTATATTAATACCTTAATACATATGTATATTTAATTAATAAAATGCATTTTATGATTTATATTAAAATAGAATTTAAAAGGTGTGAAAATGAGATATGTTCTTATAACTTATCTACCGTATTCTTTAACTGAAAAAGGACAGTTCAAAGTGGATATTGATGGATGGTACTGGGATTTAAAGGCACATATGGATTATTTTGATGATCTGCATGTTTTTGCCCCTATGAATGAAGAAATTATTCCTGATACTGAAGATCTGACCAATGTATTTTCAAGTGATGAAATCCAGTTTCATCCCTTGCCCTATTTCGAAAATCAGGCAAATTTTAAGGATCAGGCTAAATTCCTGCTTACTTTACCAAAGGTGGTTTCCATTATAAACAGAGAAATCAAAAAAGACGACATAATTCACTGTACAGGTAATGCAATCCCTCCGCTGGGATTGATAATAAATTTCATGTGCTTTTTAAAGGGGTATAAAAACAGACTGCTTGTAATGGACGCTGATTTTATCTCAGATATGGATCTTTACTCCAGAACATCTGAAAACATATTTTCCAGGGGATTTTACACCCTTTTAAAGGCTATTTATTATCCAATTTATAAATATGCAATAAATAAAACACCTCTAATACTTGTTGGTGGTGATAATCTTCTTCAAAGATATGGCGATGATGGTAATGTAGTTAAATACAAGAATTCATGGATAAAAAGAAAGGATATTATTTCTGATTCCATGCTAAATGAAAAGATTCATAACCGCAGTGGAGATCACATAAATTTATGTTTTTCTGCAACCCTAATTCCCAAGAAGAATCCTTCATGTGCTGTAAAAACTGTTAAAATCCTTAAAGAAAGAGGAATACCATGTAAATTAGATATTTTACCCATACCATTCAATGGAGATACGTTAGAAGAAGAAATAAAGGAATTAATTGAAAAATATGAACTATCGGACATGGTAAAAATCTGGGGAATAGTTCCCTACGGAGAGCCTTTTTATAAAGCAATAAGAGAACATGATATCATTCTTGTACCTAATCTAAGCGATGAACAGCCCAGGATCATTTTTGACGCCATGGCTAATGGCACTGTTGTTATTGGTCCTACTTCCAAGGGATTTGCCATAATTTCAAACTATGAAAATGGGATTTTATGCAACCCCCAGGACCCGGAGTGTTTTGCAAATGCAGTAGAAAAACTATACCATGACCGAAAAATATTGAATAAAATTGCTTTAAAGGGTCTTGAAACCATTAAAAATAATACAATAGAGAAAATGCATCATAGCAGGAAGACGTACATTCTAGAAACTTTTGAATTGCCTTCAAAGTAATTTATAATGGTAATTTTACCCTTTGGAATCCCTAATTATATCATCTACCTGAATTTCAATTTTTTATTTAAATTTATAGATGCATTTATCTTTAGTAATATTATTTATATTATTAATAACATAATAATAATTAATAGATTTAGCTTAATAATTCAGAAAGTTAAAATGATATTAAAAACTTTAAAACAGGATAATTTAGAAGATTTATTTCAATAATCGTGTTAAAAGCTTTAAAATATTATAGGAAGTTAATCCATTTTATGGATTAATTAAATAGGGAGAGTAAATAAATGAAAATAGCTTTAGTGTCAGGATCTGATATTTCAGAGGATAATGGGATTTCTGTAAGAGCTAAAAGGATATATAAAATCCTTAAAAAAGAACATGATGCTGTAATACTGTATTCCTATCAAAAGGACTTTAAAAATCTTTTTTCAATCTTTCTAAATAATGTGATCTGGAACTTCAGATTGTTATATTTAATTCCCAGGCATAGGGTTGACGCTGTTTATCTTTCTTCTGATTTTCTGGGATTTTTCAGCGTTTATTTACTTTCTAAATTAATGAAACTAAAAATCATCTTTGAGGTACACGGAAACATTTCCGAGGAGAATATCAATAAAAAAAGGCCAAAAATAATCATTAAAATAGCGCAGTTTATAGAAAAGTTCGCCATTAAAAACTCTGATTATGTAATTGCACTTTCACAAAACATTTATCAGTTCTACAGAAGATATAATCAGAACATTGCATTGGTACCGGTATTTATCGACGAATCAATTAAATTTGATGTTTTAACCCAGAAAAACAACGGTTTTAAATCCATAGGTGTAATTGGTCCCTTTGATATGCCTGCCAATGAGTACTATCTGGATTTTGTATATGAAAATCTGGATAAATTTGATGCAAACATAGTTTTTCATGTTATAGGGGCATGCCCCCGTACCATAAATAGTGATAAAATTAAATACACCGGCTATATAGATTCTTACTCCCAATATCTCTCTAAAATCAATTCAATGGATCTGGTTTTAATACCTTCAAAAATTTCCACTTCAGGCCCATTAAATAAGATACTTGAAGCAATGATGTGTTCCACTCCTGTTTTAACAACTCCTGAAGGTATATATGGGATAGATGGTGTAAAAAATTATGAAAACATCCTCATTTTTATGGAAAATGAAATTATTGGACAGGTTAACGAAAAAATATTTGATGAAAACATCTTAAGTAGAATAAGCACCAATGCAAAAAAATTGGTTGAATATCACTACAGTAAAGAAATCAATGAAGAGAAAATCCTTAAAATAATCCATAATTTAAATTAAACTTACCAGGTAATGTAATGAAGATAATAAACCCTTTTAAAATGGCAAATTGGGAATTGAACAGATTCACACTCACTGTCCTGTTGATTCAAATTTCTATTTTCATTTTAACCGGTCTGGATCAAATAGGGATTCAAATACCATTATTAAGGCAGTTAGTGGCCATTATTTATCTCACTTTTATTCCTGGGATTATAATCATTAGAATTTTAAAGTTACGTAATTTAGGGACGGTTGAAAGCTTACTTTATGCTATTGGGTTAAGTATTGCCAGCTTGATGTTTATCGGGCTTTTAGTAAATGCCCTGTATTCAGTAGGTATTAATAATCCTATTTCCCTAACTCCATTGCTGATTTCAATAAGTATCTTCATATTTATCCTGTTAATTATAAGTTTGATAAGGGATGATGGATTTAAAAAGTACGATTACCTGAATAAAGAAGATATAATATCTCCCTGGCCTTTGTTCTTGTTTTCAATCCCTTTTTTTGTGATAATAGGGACCTATCTGGTAAATTTTTACAACGTTGTAGCTTTTATCATGTTAATGGTAATTCTTATTAGTTCCATACCAATTTTAATCACCTTTAACCGGATTCCTAAAAAATTATACCCACTGACAATTTTCGTTGTTGCTATTTCACTGCTTTATCATACAGCTCTAATCTCTAAATTCATATGGGGCTACGATGTGATTTTAGAATACCATTATGCAGACATCGTTTTAAAAAATTCATTCTGGGATCCTAAATTAATCAGCTCTTACAATGGCGTTTTAAGCATAGTGATGCTACTTCCAATTTACAGCATCATATCCAATTTGAGTTTAGATACTATTATCAAGGTAATTTATCCATTCATATATTCCTTCGTTCCTTTAGGTTTATTCCTGCTGTTTAAAAAACAGACAGAAAGTTATAAACTATCATTTTTGTCAGTCTTTCTCTTTATGGCACTTATGAGCTTTTTTATGGAAAAGGTGTCCCTTGCAAGACAGGAAATTGCAGAACTTTTCTTAGTTCTTCTGTTTATTGTACTTTTCTCCAAGGACATAAAGTATAAGTGGATTCTGTACATTATTTTTGGAGTTTCTTTAATGGTTTCCCATTATTCAATAATATTCATGTACACATTCCTTTTCTTTGGAGTCTGGTTATCCCTGGTTATCCTTAGAAGCAGGAAAATTAAAAATTTAATTAACCGAATTTTTATTAAATCCAGCATTCCCAGATCTAATAATTTTTTAGATGTGACAATGGTTTATAATATAAATAAGGATGTAAACCGTGAAGATCAGGGTTATATGCAGCGATTTGGATATTTTTTAAAGGAAATACTATTTAATTATGAGAAAAATACGAAAATAGGCATATTTTTGGTGATATTTTTACTGGTAACGTCTGTACTGTGGTACAATTTTTATGTTTCCAGTTCCCACACATTTATAAATCTTACCGCTTTATTTAAGAGTATACTTTTAAATATAACTGATCTGCTGAATCCAGAATCATCTCAAGGTTTAAATGAAATTGTAAAGGCATACAGCTCGCCAGCAAGAATGGTAATGAAATATCTCTATTTAATAACCCAGTTTTTAACTGTAATAGGTTTTCTAAGCGTTGTTTTCTTCAGAAGGTATAAATATAAATTTGAAGATTCATTTATAGCCTTTTCCTTTTTTAATTTAATTATTTTATTTGCTTCAGTGGTACTTCCCAATCTGGCCGGTTCTTTTAATGCTTCCAGATTTTTCTCTGTGGCATTGATCTTTCTTGCTCCCTTTTTTATTATAGGGAGTGCAGTTACACTGAAGTTTGTGGTCAATAAAATAAAACCATTGAAATATAAATATTCAGAATTCAGTTTGAAGCCCCTGGGTGTTTTTCTTACCATTTTTCTCCTCTTCAATTCAGGGGTAGCCACGGAATTAGCAGGAGATTACTCCACTTCCATGGTATTTGATAAAAAAGATTGGGTTTTCTTTTTTAAGCATGACCAGGACACTGCATCTTCACAATGGTTGGCAAAAAATAGGTCTGGAAGGGTTTATGGAGATTATTTCAGTTCAATTTCATTTATGAACTATGGTTACATCTTAACAGATAACAGTGATGGAAGTATAAATGACACCACCAACGACACAGAAACCATTTATGAATGGACCACCATAGATCCTAATAGCTACATAATCATGCGTTACGGAGATATTAAAACAATAAAAACACGATACAACAATCCCTATTACAAAGTTTTAAGTTTAAACCTGACTGTTAAAATGGATAAAATATATGATAGCGATTCACAAATTTACTGGTCTTCTAAACCAGTGTCATTTTAAAATCTATTGAATTCTAAATATTATAAACAGATTTATCAATTAGAGGTTTAAAATGGGACGCAATACAGCTTTTAAATCAATAAAAAGAGTTTTAATCAGGGATTTAATATTCAACATAATAGCAGCTTCAATACTTACTCCCATGAGGATAAGAAAGCTTATCTACAACATGGGTGGCATGGACATCAGGACCAATCTAATTGCTCCCAGAATATTTATGGGTGGTAATATGGTGTCCATTGGAGAAGGTTCCTATGTAAATTACAACTGCTTTTTTGATAATCTGGCCCCTGTTAAAATAGGTAAAAACTGCATTATTGCCATGAACGTTATGTTCTGTACCTCCACCCATGCCATTAACGATGAAATAAGCGACCAGGACAACCTGCTTATAGATGATGAGATTAAAGTGGGGGATACAGAAGGTAAAGAGATAATCATCCAGGATAACTGCTGGATAGGGGCCCGGGCAACCATTCTTCCAGGGGTTAAAATAGAAAAAAACTGCGTAATAGCTGCTGGTGCAGTTGTAACCAACGACTGCACCTCCAACGGCCTTTATGCAGGGGTACCTGCTAAAAGGGTTAAGGATTTATTCTGACCGATTGAATCTGATACTGTTTATTCTGTTTTTAAAGATCCGTATATTCTGTTATAGATTAATCCGTCTTTTATACCCTTTAAAAAGCTTAAATACACATCCATACCTCCATTGTATAGAAGATCCAGACTCAAATAGGTAAATTTAAGTGCAAAAACCATGAGGAAAATGGTGTATTCAACTGGCCGAGCATGTTTTTTCATGAAAATGAAACGATTTCGAGTTAAATAATAGGCTTTTAACTTACTGGGACTTGAAACAGGGACCTTATGCCATATTTTTGAAGAAGGCACATAAAACAGGATATATCCCCTATTCCTTATTCTAATGCAGAAATCTGTCTCTTCCCAGTAGGCAAAGTATTTCGCATCTAACATACCCACCTCTTCAATAACCTCCTTTTTAACCAGTAAACATGACCCTTCAATGTAATCAGTTCTCCAGATAGAGTCCCTCTGTCCGGTGTCAACTTCATTCATGCCATACCGCTTTCCACTGGAGGTATAAAGATTTACTTTTTGACCTGCAAAGTTTATTACATCTTTACGGCCCTTATAATCGTAATAATATATTTTAGGACCTACTGCACCTATTTTATTGCTTGTATTTCCAACCTTTACCAGTTCTTTTAAAAAATCTTTGTCCACCACTGTATCGTTGTTTAGAAGCAGGAAATAATCTGGATCAAGTTTTTCTTTGGCAAATTCAAGGGCAATGTTATTTCCTTCTGCAAAACCGTGGTTTTTATGGTTTTTAATTAAAAACAGATTTCTTTTTGAAGATAATTCCTTAATTTCTTCCGCTGATACCTTATTTAAATCGTCTTCAAAGTATTCTGCTACCTTCAAAGGTTTATCGTCCTTAGAATATTTGAAAAACTCTGATTTTACTTCCATTTCTCCTCTGCAGTATTCCTTAATTTTCTGTATGGATTCATTGGAAGATCCGTTATCAACAAGAACAATATCGTAACTATCGTATTCTATTTTAAGCAGAGATTCCAGACATTCCACCGTGTCCTCCCAGCCGTTCCAGTTCAATATTATTATAGAAACTTTAGGATTCATAAAAACCTCCCTTTATTCGTGTTTCAGCCCCCAGTCATAGGGTATATCCTTTGAAAAGGGATCTTTTCTGGATATTTCCTCTGGATCATGAGGAATTGATGCGCAGTTAGCAACTATGGCTGCTTCGGTCCCAATCCCCTTGAAACCGTTCCAGACTTCTGGCGGGACTTTAACAAGAACGTAGTTATCATTTCCCATGAATACCTCCATCAAATTGTCCTTTGTACTGGAATCTTCTCTATCATCAAAAAGAACCAGTTTAATCATTCCATAAACGACTGCATAGTTTAATACCATCTTTTTGTGAATGTGCCAGCCCTTTATAGCTCCAGGATATGCTTTAGAAAAATATATTTCTCCGAAATCTTCAAAAAATTCATCATCAGACCTTAACATGTGATAGATACTGCCCCTCTCATCTGGAATCTTTTTAAGTGGTTTTATCTGAACTCCATCTATCTGATCGCCCTTGAATAGGGGAATATTTTGGTTAAGCATTTTTCAAACCCTATTTACCTGTTATCTTACCTGCATTGTATTTACCTTCAGCAGAAAGGAATCTATTCAGAAAATCATTGAAAACCCCGATTACATAATCCATTCCCTTTTTATCTATACCTGGATATACTCCCAACCAGAAGAGATTGTTCATCACTGAATCCGTATTTTTAAGGTCGCCTACAATTTTATGCTTAATATCTGAATATGCAGGTTGTCTTATCAGGTTTCCTCCAAAAAGCATTCTTGTGGCTATATTATTATCTTCAAGATGGTTCACTATTTCATCCCTTGTAAAGGGAGCATTATCCTTTACTAAAATCGGAAATCCAAACCAGCTTGGCTCTGATTCCGGGTTCCATCTTGGCAGAAGAAGGTAATTTTCACAGGACTTTAATGATTCAAATAATAGATTGAAGTTTTCTCTTCTTGCTTTAATGAATTGAGGCAGTTTATTTAACTGTTCCACTCCCACTGCAGCCTGCATGTCAGTAACTTTAAGGTTATAGCCGATATGGGAGTAGATGTATTTATGATCGTATCCTGATGGAAGATCACCAAGCTGCCACTGGAACCTCCTGCCGCAGGTGTTATCACAGCCCGGCCCGCACCAACAATCCCTTCCCCAATCTCTAAATGAAGCAATAAGGTCTTTAAGCAAAGAATTATTGGTTACTAAAGCTCCTCCTTCTCCCATAGTGATGTGATGAGCCGGGTAAAAACTGAAAGTTGAGATGTGCCCGTAAGAACCAGTATATTTGTTTTTGTACCTTGAACCCAGGGCATCGCAGTTATCCTCTATAAACCACAGGTCATACTGGTCTGTTATAGCCATTATCTCCTCTATATCCGCTGGATTACCCAGGGTATGAGGAATGAAAATAGCTTTGGTTTTTGGGGATATGGCCTCTTCGATTAAATCAGTTTTTATGTTGTAACTTCCCTTCTGGACATCGATAAAAACCGGTTTTAGATTGTTCTGTATTATGGGGTTAAGGGTTGTTGGAAATCCGCAGGCTGTGGTTATTACTTCATCATCTGGTTTAAGCTGTTTATCACCTAATTTTGGTGAAGTTAAAGCTGAAATTGCCAGTAAGTTTGCTGAAGATCCTGAATTAGTGAGTAAACAGTGTTTAACTCCTAAAAACTTCGCCAGTTCCTTTTCAAACTGGTCCGCGTATCTTCCTGCAGTTAGCCAGAAATCAAGGGATGAATCCACAAGTTTTATCATTTCCCTTTCATCGAATACCCTTCCAGCATATCTAACTGGAGATTCACCTGGAATAAATTCTTCATCCTCTTTTTTAAGGTTAAATAGCTCAGTTACTCTTTCAAATATTTCATTTCTAATATCTTCTTCGCTTCTCATCAAATCACGCTAAATGGTTATTTCCACGCCATCCCTGGCAATTAAGAGTTCTTTAAATTTATGCTTTATTTTATATCTTTCTTCCAGTGATTGGTAATTATTAGCATCAAAATGGGTTAAAGCCAGTTTTTTAGCCTTTGATTCCCTTGCAATCTTTACAGCATCCTCAGGATTTAAATGTGGCCAGTCCGGATTATTTTGACCTATTCTATAGGAACATTCTGTTATCAGGAGATCCGCATCTCTTGCAAGCTTAAGAACATTATCATGATAACCTGTATCGGTGCAATAGCCCACTACCTTTCCATCAAGCTCAAATCTATACCCCATGCACCTGGATGAATGAGGCAGATATCTGCATTGAACTTTAAAGGGTTTATCGTTCCATCCTTCCTTTAATTCAAAGACATTAACCCTGTAGGGCAATTCATCAAATGGAACAGTGTAGGGTTTGTTTATTATAACATTTAATGCCTTATCTGTCCCTTCCTGTCCGTAAATGTTTATTCCCTGGCTGAAGTTGAATTTATTCAGGCAGTGAAAACCAGATATGTGATCCATATGAAAATGGCTTAAAAAGAGGTTAATCGGTTTATTAAAATCTTCTATGTATTGATCCAGCCTGTATAATCCATTACCAGCATCAAGAACAACATATGAATCTTCTGCATTGATTAAAGTACATATTGTATTGCCTGTTCCAGTATCGTACCATCCATTTGTACCCAGAAAAGTGATTTTCATGTGAGTGTTCCTTAGAATTGTTTTTCCTTAAGGGTATCAACTTTAAAATCGGTGAGCTTTGATTTATTGTAATTGAAGAACTTTTCATACCAGCGAACGGTTTTTTGAAGGCTCTCCTCAATGCTATAAAGCGGTTCCCACTCTAACATTTCTATGGCCTTTTTTGAGGATAGATACTGATATTTTATTTCGTTGGAGGCTTCATTTAGTATTACAGGCTCTAAATCGCTTTCCATTACTTTAAGAATTTTATTTACTATTTCTAAAACTGTTAATGGCTGTTCATTGCTGAAGTTAAATGCATGGCCCAGTATTTTTGATCCCTGCATTTTTTCTCCAAGTAGCATGTAAGCAGAAGCGCCATCTTCGATGTAGAAATAATCCCTGACCATTGAGCCGTCGCTTCTAATGATTGGCCTTTCGTTCTTTAAAATTGAACGAATGGTTCCTGGAATGATTCTATTGAAGTTCAGATCCCCTCCACCGTAAAAGTTACCGCATCTTGTAACGCAAACCGGCAAATCATAGGTTTCGTGGTATGACCTGCATATAAGGTCAGAACAGCTTTTTGAAACGTCGTATGGATGCCTTCCCTCTAAGGGAGTGTTTTCATCATATGGAAGCTCAGTCTGATCTCCATATGCCTTATCACTTGATGCACACACTATTCTTTCTACAAGGGGAGATCTTCTGCATGCTTCAAGAACATTCCATGTTCCCCTTATGTTTGCTTCAAATGTAGAGATTGGATTTCTGTTTGCAATGGTAACTATGGTCTGAGCTGCAAGGTGGAATACTGTATCAATTTCGTATTCGTTTAAAGTTCTCTCTAAAAGATGGTAATCCTCTATTTCTCCCCTAACTGTGTTTATATGCTTTTCAAAGCCAGAGTAGTAGAGATTGGATTTGGGTACCATGTCCCTTACCAGACCAGCAACATTTGCTCCCTGATCCACCAGACTGGAGGTAAGCCATGAGCCCAGTAATCCTGTGCATCCGGTTACAAGCACATTTTTATCATTCCAGAAGTTTTCCTGCAATTTTGATTCTCCTGTATTTTTCCCAGACCTTCCATGGAGGATGAGCCTGTTCCCATAACTTGTTTAATAATTCCAGTTCCCTGTAGGTATCCACACATTGCCAGAAACCTTCATGGGGATAGAGCATCATCTGACCATCATTAACCAGACCTTCAAGTGGTGTTTTTTCCAGTATGCAGTTTTCATCGGTGGTAACGTAATCAAAAAATTCCCTGTTAAATACGAAGAATCCTCCGTTTATCAGACCTTCCTTGGTCTGTGGTTTTTCATTGAATTCTTTGATCTGATTACCTTCCAGTGAAAATTCACCGAATCTTGATGATGGATGTACTCCAGTCATTGTACCCATCTTTCCATGGGATAAATGGAAATCAAGGAGCTTGTTAATGTCTATATTGGCAACACCGTCTCCATATGTGAGCATAAATGAATCCCCATCTATGTATTTTTCTATCTTCTTAACCCTTGCACCGGTCTGGGTGGTTATACCAGTATTGGCAAGTGTTATCTGCCAGTCCTGTTCAGTGTGGTTGTTGTGAAACTCTATGTTTTTACCGTTACCAAGCTCTATTGTAAAGTCGTTGTTCATCATTTCGTAGTTCAGGAAGTATTCCTTTATCATATCCCCCTTATATCCCAGACATATGATGAACTGGTTAAATCCATAATGGGCGTAAATTTTCATTATATGCCAGAGTATGGGTCTGTTTCCTATGTTAACCATAGGTTTCGGCCGGTATTCCGTTTCTTCTCGAAGTCGAGTACCTAATCCACCGCAAAGTATTACTACCTTCATAATATCTTCCCTTTTGATTTTAAGGAGTTTTAAAAAAATTTTTTTGCCTTGATTTTTTTTAACCTCCCTCACAATATTAATATATTATATTATTAAGGTATTAATATTATAAATAATTATCTACCACCCATAAATCCAACAGATATTTATATCAAATACAAAAGGTTTCTTTTAATTTGCAGGAGATATGTAAGAAAAAAATATGATTTTTAACGGTTATTGTAATTAATAAATATATATTAATGATTATTTTTATGATTATGTATATATTATTAAAAAAATCTGAATTTAAATATATATAAATAGATTTTATATTAATTTATTTTGTTTATACGTTTAAAATATAATAATAATAAATCATAACTGGTATTTTAAAATATTATATCATTAAAAACTAATTTTTATTTCATTCCCTTTTTTTAAATTAAGATTTTAATGTTTTTTATAAACAAATTAAATATTTTAAACACTTTTAATTCATAAAACGATTTTTTTAATAGATTTTATTTCTATAAAATATATATTAGAATTATATAATAATATTAAAATTGAATAATAACTATATTAATCATATTTAATCAATATTATATCTAATTTATTAATTTAAATGGATTTTATTGATTAAATTTTAGTTATTACCTCTTATTTTGATTATTATTTTTTTATATTTTTTTCAATAGGTCATAAATATGTTTAATTAGGTAAAGTACTTTAAATGGAAAATACAATATTAATATTATATTATAATAATTTATGTTATTATTTTTGGTTTAAACTCAAGGAAGATATTATGAACACAATTCAGAGAATAGCAAAAAACACCAGTTTACTGTTTATCTCCCAGATCATCACCTACCTTTTAGTTTTTTTAAGTTTAACCTATATGGCCAGGTATCTGGGAGTGGAAAAATTCGGTATTTTATCGTTTGCCCTATCCTTTGCAGGGATACTGATAATCTTTGCAGATCTTGGTCTAAGTACCCTGATGACCAGGGAAGTTGCAAGAGACAGGTCAATGATTGAAAAATACATCATCAACGTCATTATATTGAAAGTATTCCTGGTTATCCTTACATCCTTCTTCAGCCTGGGATTGATTTACTACTTAAACTACGATGCAATAACCATCTTAGTCATTTTTCTGGTTATTCTGTCCTTCTTTTTTAACTCCTTTTCATTAACCTTTTATTCCCTTTTCCAGGCGCTTGAAGCAATGGAATACCAATCCCTGGGACAGGTCTTAAATTCATTGTTCCTCCTTATAGGAGTTTTAGTGGTTATTTATCTTGGACTGGATATTTTAGGCATTGCAGCGGCATACTTCATTACAGGAATCATTATAACTGTATACACTGTAACTGTATACATTCGCAGGTTCTCTTTACCCAAAATAAATTTTAATTTGGATTTTTCTAAAGATTTATTAAAGAAAGCGCTGCCCCTTTCCTTTGCCCTTATATTTTCTTCAATTGCATTCAGGATAGATACGGTAATTCTTGCACTGCTTGTGGGAAATGTGGCCGTAGGGCTGTATACATCATCCTACAGATTAATAGAAGTTTTAGTTTTCATTCCATCAGTTTTCACTGCAGCTATCTATCCTGTGGCCTCTAATTTTTATATATCATCCCATGATTCTTTAAAAATCGTGCATAAAAAATCCATTGAATATTTAACCATGGCCAGCATACCCATAGTTGTCTTGGGAACCATGATGGCCAATGAAATTATCCTGTTGATCTACGGCAGCCAGTTTACGGATGCTGTTATTGCCCTTCAAATTCTAATATGGGCCACTCCATTTATCTTTCTAAGTTTCGTATTTGCCACATTAATTGTATCCATCAATAAACAGAAATTAGCTCTAAAGATAGCCATGATCTCCATGATTGTTAATATAGTTCTTAATCTTATTTTCATTCCTTTATTCAGTTATGTAGGTTCTTCTTTTATCACTGTAATAACTGAATTAACTGATTTTGCCCTTTATTTCCTTTTCCTATCTCACTATCTGTACAGAGTTGAATTAGAAAAAATTATATTAAAACCAGTAATTGCCGGGATATTGATGGGTCTCTTTATTTACTATGTGGATATTCCATTCTTTTCAATGATTTTTATAGCTCCAGTGGTATACCTAATATCATTAACCCTTTTAAAAGCATTTTCAAAGGAAGATACCGATATTTTAAAGCAGATAATTGGAATTAAAGGTAAATAATCCATCATTTAACAAATAATCCGTTATAAAGTGAAATACCTTTGTTACCAAATTTTATTCCTAGTTCAATTCCTTTAAAACCAACAAAAGGTAAAAAGAAGTATGAAACTGCATGTTTTTTTGACTGGAATTCTGATTTTTTTATGGCCTGCACATAAAAATTAATTTTTTCCCCTATGGCAAATTTAGAGGGTTTAAAAATGGACTGGAAAAGCAACTGTTTATTTAATTCCATTTTATTTTTAATAAGGAGTTTTCTGACATAATCCAGATCATAATCAATGTTAATTTCTCCACTTTTAATTGAGATTCTGTTTTCACTGGATATGACATTTTTCAGTGTTTTAGCAATGTTTTCATATGTAAACTCCTTTAAATAGTGCCGATATAATTTTTCACCTGTTTTAAATTTAAGTTCTGTATCTTCAATTAGCTTTCTGCAGTGATCCATTAATTCATCATTATTTGAGCCGATAAAAGAATAATCTGAAGGTAAATAATCTCTTGCTGCTGCTAATGGAAATTTATTGTTATAATAAGCCACAACAGGTAACTTACAGGCCATAGCCTCCATTCTCACAGTATCTCCGTTTAGGGGAAATGTTTCAATTAGAAAATCCCCCAGCCCATATACTCTGGATAGATCTTTTAACGGGCCTGCAATGACCAGCCTGTCCTTAATACTCTGGTAATCTCTAAAACAGGTTTTAATTATATTTCTATTAAAATGGTTGGTTATAAGTACATGATAATGGTTTGGGTACTCCTGCAGCAGCATGTCAATTAATTTAAAGTAATCCATATTATCGTCAATTACCTTCAAAATGTTGCCTATGGACAGTGAAACTGTTGAGCCCTTTTTAATATCCCAATCATTTCTTGAAACTATTTTAGGCTCTATTTTAGTAATTAATGGTACCATCTGAGAATTGTAAATATTTCTATATTTTTTTGAGCTTTCAATTCCTTCATCTCTAAATTCAATAAGGGTGTCAATGAGATTTCTTCCCAGCCAGTAGGAGTGATCGGCGTGATTGAAAAATATTATCCTGGACCTTTTATCAAGAGCATACAGTGCTGAAATTGCAATTACATCATCTGGATTAATAAATAAAATGATCTCATCTGGAGAGTCCTGGTTAATATTTTGGATCAATTCCCCTATTCTTTCAGTATAACTATCCTGCCAGGAAAGGGTATGAATGGGAATATTCTTCAAATGGTTACCATTGGAGCTGTAACCGTGGGCTGTGTAACCGTTGGTGATATAGATCTTATCTCCGCCCAGTATCTTTGCCCATTGCTTGAAAGCCTGGCAATGTCCAAGACATGTACCCCTGTCATCAGTAAGATAAGTTAAAATATAAATTCTCTTTTTATTTTCTTTTCCTTTCTTTCTAACTGGTTTTAAATCCATGCCTATCTTTGATAGAAGTTCTTCCAGTTCATCGTCATACCATAATCCCAGATGTGACTGCATTCCCATTTTGGCTGCAATGTGAACATAATCAAGGGCCTTTTCATATTTTTTATCCTTGAAGGCAGATTTAGCATCTGATTTTAGCAAATTATAGTTTTCTAATTCTTCCTTTAATTTATCATCCATCATTACACCACTTACTAATCCTATCTGGACCTCTGGAAACGATTAGGTTCATTGCTTAAATTTAATCTTTTATCCAAAGATTAAATCTTAAAATGGGGTTTAATACTTCCATTTCTAATACCTGCTGAACTGATTACCCTATTTAAACTGTTACACACTTCATTTACCTCCTCCGAAATCATCCAGGGGTGCATAGGAAGGGATAGTATTTCTTCACATACTTTTTCAGTGCCAGGAAGTTTTACTGGATTCATGTTTTTATAGGCATTCTGCAAATGCACAGGGATTGGATAATGTATTTGGGTTTGAATATCCTTTTTTAAGAGCTCCTTCTGTATGAAGTCCCTATTTTTATGTTTTATTACGTAGAGATGGTATACATGTTTTGCATAATCCTTCTCCAATGGCTTAATTAAACCAGACCCTTCTAAAAACCTGTTATATGCCTGGGCAATGTTCCTTCTTGCCTCATTCCACTTATCTAAATAGTTTAATTTAGTACTCAGTATAGCTGCCTGTATCTCATCCAATCTGCTGTTATATCCCAGAAATTCATGACGGTTTTTTTCTATCTGACCATAATTTCTAAGCATTACAAGTTTTTGGGCTAACTCACCGTTATCTGTGACGATGATTCCACCGTCACCATAAGCTCCAAGATTTTTAGTTGGATAAAAGCTGAAACACCCCATATCCCCAATGCTACCTGCCATTTTACCTTTATATTCTGCTCCATGGGCCTGGCATGCATCTTCTATTAAAAATAATCCGTATTTATCGCTGATTTCCTTAATTGGATCCATATCTGCAGGATGTCCGTACATATGAACAGGCATTATCGCCCTTGTTTTTGGGGTTATTTTTTCTTCGATTTTTGATGAATCAATGCAGCAGGTATGGGGATCAATATCAACAAATACCGGTTTTGCCTCGTTTCTGGTTATAGCATCTACTGTGGATATAAATGTGTGGGAAACAGTGATAACTTCATCCCCATTATCTATTCCCAATGATTTAAGGGCAAGAAATAGCGCATCAGAGCCTGAATTTACACCAACAGCGTATTCACTTTTTATGTATTTAGAAAAATCATTTTCAAAATTTTTGACCTCTTCTCCCAGTATGAAATTCCCATTATTCAAGGATTTCTGGATAGCATCATTTATTTCATGTTCAATTGAAAAATATTCTCTTTTTAAGTCCACAAAATTTACAGTCATAGATGCACCACAGCATAATCTTTTGAATAAATATTATTATGATTATCTATTTATTTAAATATTATTAATTGCCATTATTAGTAATAATTAATAATTTGAGTTTTTATAAATCTTTAAAAATAGTTATTAGAAGTAATTTAAAGTTTCAGGGCTCTATTTATTATAAAAACATAATTATTCTCATACATCCAGTTTATAAAAGTCGTAAGTAATACCTCTAGCCCCAAATTTCTCTTTAAACCTGGCCAGACTTCGATTTAAGTAAGTTCCATTGTTTTCTGTGGAAATACCAAAATCAAAATATGTTTTATCCCTGTAATAATCGGCGATTAAATAGTTAATTAAAAAATCTGCAGCAAAAAGTTCTTTTCCCCTGCTGGTCGATGCAATGTACTGTGGATGGATAACATCTCCACAATCGTAAACTACCATTCCCACAATGATTTCACCATTTTCTCTAATTGTAAAAAGCTTGATGTACCGGGGAAATCTTTCTGTAAGTAGCTCCATCTCTTCAGGAGTATGAACCGGTTCTAAACCATGTTTTTCCAGCAGATCCTTTTTTTTAAGGGCCATGAATTCTTTAAAATCATCGTCCAGTTGCACATGTAGATTATTTTTTTTACTTTTATTAACCGACCATCTTCCTATTTTACTGTAGCCAATTCTATTTTTAAGATAAATAGTTGATGCTATGTCCCTTCTTATGAGTTTGGCGTTGTTTCTAAAAAGAGCGTAAAGATCTTCTTCAGCAGGAATAGAGTGATAAATATGTGGTATCGCCTTGTAAATAAGCTTATTAACACCGTCTGCCTTTAAAAATGCTTTCAATGAATCAAAGACTTTAAGCATTTCATTAGCCTTCATCTTTCTATCTGAAACAATACCCCCATAGGTTAAACCACTATGACTTACCACTGTTTTACCCTCTATATTGGCAGGCATAATAGCTATAAGTTTGTTTTTATTAAAAAACATCAATGAATAATCCTGGAACCTGTGGGAGTGATATTCCATGTAGTCCCTATAAAATAGGAACGTACCATTTTTTGACCTGCTAACAAAATCATCCCAGAGGTCTTTATATTCATTCCTGTATTTTTCCACCTTTATGGATACTTTTTTAATGTCTTTATATATTTCTTTAGACTTAGAACTCATTTCATTACCCTTTTTTTGAATTCATCGAAGTCTCTAATGTAGTCTTCCTCTTCATAGGGCTCTGAGGCCAGTACAAGGCATACAGAGCCTGATGAAAAATTATCCAGTTCCCTCCACACCATCCTGGGTACGTATAAACCGTAGTAGGATCTGTTTAATTGATAGACCTGTTTTGTTTTTCCATCATCCAAGATAACATCAAAACTTCCGTTTGCTGCTATAATAAACTGTTCCAGTTCTTTATGGGCATGCCCTCCCCTGCTTTCACCGCCGGGAACATCATAAAGGTAGTAAATACGTTTTATTTTAAATGGGACATGGTTTGTCTCCTCTATAAATGTCAGGTTTCCCCGGGGATCATGAATTTTGGGCAGTTCCAGTATTTTACAATTTTTTGGTGAATCATGTTTTAGATCTGCAGTTTTAGAAGTGTACATAAAATGCCTCACATTATTATATCATATTATATGGTAATAATGTATTATAAATTTAATGATTTTTAAACAAATCATTTGGAGATGATTCAAACTTAATATTCATTTAAAGAGTATTTGTAGTTATGATTAAAAAAATTACTTTTATTAGTAAATAAAGTATCTATTATACCTTTAAAATATTGTTATTCTATTTTGTAGACCATAATATCATTTATTTTAAAAAACTCCAGTACAAATTTACATATTAATTTTTATTATTTATAATAAATCAATCTTTTATTTTATTTTCATGGTAAATAAAAATTAAATCCATTAAAAACTGAACCCATTTAATCCCCCCTTAATGAATACATCCCCTGCAAGCAAGGGTGGATTTAAAATAATTATAATTTTAAGTTATGCTTATAAATTAGAAATAGAAATTTAAACCATTGATACTTAAAGCTGCATCTAATGTTTTTTTTTATTGATTCTACATAATTTATTCATTTATTATTATGATTATTATGAGATAAACGTTCCCCACCCATCTATAAGAACCATCGTGTTCGGTTATCTGAAGGCAAATCTGTTGGGTTGTATAGCGATATAATGGGTGTTGATGATGAGTATTCTATTAAAATATTCTTATAAGAGCAGGTAACGATATTTAAGATTAAATCTTCATCTAAAGCTGCCTTAAACAGAAAGTTTCTATTTTAGGCTGGCCCCGGTCATTCTTATTGGCACATAATAAATGGAAAGTAGATTTTATATTAATCAGATCCGCGCTTGCAGGGCTAATTTAAGGTATAATATTTTTTATATACTGGAAATTTGATTTTAAAAACCTGGAGTTCATTAAAAGAAGGGAGAAATAAATGCCAGACTGGATAACCCATATATTAATCACCTGGACTCTCTGCAAAGTTCTGGGATTTAGGTTTAAAGGCTTCGACAGTGAAAATACAGTGCTGGCCATTAGGGTCTCTTATTCCAGATATATACAAAACTACAATTCCCCTGGAGTTTTTTGAAATTATATATGTATGATATATATCAATTCACCTACCAGCTGGATCTTTAATATTGGCCCTGAATTTTTCCCTATTTTTTAAGGACAAGAAAGCAGCATTCTTTTTTTATGTATTCAATCCATTTTGTCCTGGATCCATTTTAACCCACGTAAGCGGAGGGATGGTTCTTCTTCCATTAAGCTGGACAGAGAGGCAGTTGAGAGATTATACCGGTTGATTATTATTATTATGATTTTAGCTATGATCATTGCTTTAGTGGTGTTTGCTGTTTCTAAAAAAAAAATCGAATAACCCACTAAAGAATAAAAAATGATGATCTCACAGGGTTTGATATTATTTAACTGTTTAAAGTTCCAACCTGTAAATATGACAGGATTTATAAATATAGGAAAAATTTATCATCCTCATAACCAAATTATTAACCATGAAAGATACTTTAAAGCCCATGCCTAAATATGAACATGAACTGTCCATCCAGTCCATCAATGATGATCCTCTGGGAAATAAAAATTACTGGCTTAATTCTTTTACTGAGG
Organism: Methanobacterium sp. UBA176; assembly: GCA_002505765.1. Lineage (GTDB taxonomy): Archaea > Methanobacteriota > Methanobacteria > Methanobacteriales > Methanobacteriaceae > Methanobacterium_D. The sequence goes on from DAVZ01000064.1 coordinate 43,895, forward strand.
CCGCGTGGGAAGAGTTCATATCATCTGGAGGCTATGTAACTGGTTTTAAAGAGAAAAGATGGAAAACGGTTGAAAAAATTAAATACGGCGATTATTTTCTGTGTTATGTATCAGGCATATCTGGCTTTATAAGCATCTTAAAAGTTATATCAAAGCCCTATTTTGATAAAAACAGTTTAATATCAAAAATGGATCTCTTTCCAGCAAGAATTTCTGTGGATGTAATTGTAAAATTAAAAGCTGAAAATGCAGTTCCCCTTTTGGAGTTAAAGGACCAGTTATCAATATTTAATGATCCTGAAAACCAGAAATCATGGAATATGCTGCTTAGAGATTCTCCAAAATTATTAAGGAAAGAAGATGGTGCATTGATAGCAAAATCCATTACTCAAAGGAAATTTTTATAATCAGATTAACTTTTCACGGTACCACAGGTTAGTGGATTTTGAATACCATCTTTTATAGGATTCATCTTTAATGAACTGTGGCTCTTTGCTTATCCCTGCAAGTTTCCATTCTCCCTCACTTTTAACTGCTTTTTCAGTGTAAAGATAGACCAGATCAAAATAAAGGTATGGATCAGATTCATGGGAATGATGAACTGCTCTGTACTGTACCATGAAGGAGTTGTTATCTAAATTTAATATTTTAACAGAATCCCTGTCCAGTTCTACCTTTCCAAACCACGTTCCATCCACGAAATAAAAATTCCTGACCATTCCATTCTTCAATTGTTTATGATAGCTGGACCAGTAACCATCTTTTTCAATGAGTTGCAGCGCTTCAACATTTAGCCTTTCATCCACACTTGGAGGAGAGGATACTGTAGATTGAAGTGATGAATTCCCAGAAATAAAATTGAATTCGTTAAAATTCATAAGAGGTGAGATTGCGCCCAGTGCTATAAAATAAACGGCTATAATGAGTGTTGCCTGACCTTTTGATCCTATTTTATTCCACCAGTTAAATCTGGATCCATATGGGTATTTATTGAAATCTATTTCCCCAGATCTCTGATCATATCTTTTCCTTATTGAAGTTCCCAGTAGACTGAAAATGATTTCAGGGATTATGGATACGATTATAGAAACAACTATGAGGCTTATAAAAAAGATCGTAGCCAGATTCCAGGGGATTTGACAGTATAAAAAACAGTGCAGAAAGTGAAATAGTTCCTGCCACAAATCCATGGAGCACACACCTTTTATAACTTCCCCCCGGCAATAAGACCAGCAAGAAGCCCACCTACAATGGAAGTTATAAAGTGAACTGGAATTAAACTTATGAGAAATCCTACAGGTAATGCCTTTAAGCTTAAATTATCTCTATTAAACCAGAATTTTCTTCTTTTTTCATCCTTATAATTCTTTATGGTTCTTTTTAATTTTTTGTAGGATTCGATGCTTTCCTTGTTGTATTTACCCAGATTCATGTAGTTATCTGCATTTTTGAAGCTGTCAATTCTTAAAGAGTAGGTTAATTTCCACTGCACTGGCATTCAATAAAATCATCCGGATTTTCCCCCTTTTGAAGCTCATAGTAGCCCCCGCATTTTTCACAAAATAGATAGCTCATAGAACCCCACTCTAATAAACAATCAGTAATTGATGAAATATTTGCTATAACCATCAAAAAAAAAATAATATTCCCTGGAAAGCCCATGATCTTACTTACCAAAGTGCTTAAAAAGTTAGAATCAATGCCATTAAGCTGTAATATTCTCTTTTTTACCCATTATACCTTCAATGAGTTTGGATATTAATCCTTTTTTGTCTGTTTCAACTGCCTGGTAATGTTTATCAACGATACGTGCAGCTAACTGCATTATTGGATTGTAAGTTGTGGAATTAGGATTTTTTATTATAATTGGTTTGGCAAATGCTGCTGAACGGCTGACCTCCGGATCCTCGGGTATTTTGGCAAGGAGTGGAAGTTTCAGGACAATTTCTATCTCTTTAGTGGTTAGGAGTATTTTATCACTTCTATCACGATTAACAACAACTCCCAAAACATCCACTCCTAATTTACTGGCCACCTGTTTGGTTTTGAGGGCGTCGCTGATTGATGGAATTTCTGGAGTGGTTACAAGAATCATTTCATTTGCATTTTCAATGGCTATTAACGCGTTTTTTCCAAGCCCTGCAGGTGCATCGATGAGGATTATATCTGTTTGAGGCAGCAAAGATCCAATTATTTCTCCCAATCTATTGAGTTTTACATTTTGTAGTGATTCTAAAGGAATTCCTGCAGGTATTACCTTTACTCCTCCAGGCCCTTCATAAATCGCATCCTGAATATCTGCATCCCCGGAGAGAACATCATTTAAAGTAACAGGTTCATCTTCAAGGCCCATTACAAGTTCTAAATTGGCCATGGCCACGTCTGCATCTATTAACATGACATCCACCCCGTAACTTGCTAAAGCAACTCCCAGGTTAGAAGTTAAGGTTGTTTTTCCAACTCCACCTTTACCTGAGGCAATGGTTATTACTCTTGTAATTTAAATCCCCCCCTTCTCAAATGATGTGATTGTTCCCACAGTCAATGACTGCTTAAATTTTCTATCTTTAAGGTTTTCCCCCTATATGCCTGTTCTTCATTCATTCCGCCACCTTATCGATTTATTAATGATTTGAACAATCCATAAACTTAAATCGAGTCCCATATCATTTCAATCCCCATTGAAAATAGATATAAGATTTTAATCTTTAACCACAGATTTATGTAATTTATCTATAATAATATTATTGTTAGTAAAGACTATTTAATGATTTCGGTCCATTGTGAAAATAGGAACGATATTGGATAAATATTATATAAATATGTGAATATTATAACATTAAAACTGAAATTATCTGCGCTAAAAAATATATTTGTTATTTATAGAAGTTTTGTAAATTTATTATAAAATTAAAATCTATTTAAACAGTTTAAAATAAATATTAAATTTATTTAATACTTAATATGTAATATTTTTTAAAAATATTCTTTTATAATTGGATTTAAGTTTAAAACTTAATTAATATAGATAATACATCTAATCCATTTGTATCTATCTAATTCCATTAAAATCAATTGAATCATATCCATGTGAAATTAGGAACCTCTTTTTCAATTGAAAACTCATAGAGAAGAAAATAAACAAATAAAACCAATATTTATACAAAAAAGAGCTGTATAAGTGATCACTCCAAATGGTGCTTAAAAAAAAATAATTCACAATTTATTATACACTGGATAAGTTTAAAAGAAAATAAAAAAAAGCGGTTATGTATTTACTGGAGGATCATGGCAAAAGACAGTGATTGCTTTAGAAACTCTGTTATCATGCTCAGGATAGTTTGTAAAAACAAGCAGATAGTAGGTAGCTCCATTTTCTGGAGTGAAGCTCAAAGTTTCGCCCACTGGGAATGTGCCCAGACCGCCGCTGAAAGTTCCACTTTGTTTGACGTTTGCAGGGTTATGATTTGCAGAAGGGCTGGTTGTGATTTCCCAGTAAAAATCACCAGCTGCTCCATCCTTCTGGTTGATTATTGAAGCGCTGAAAAAACCTTCTGATATGCTGAAGTCGCTGGCTAAATATTTATTCCCCATATTATCCAGATTTGCAGCTGCTGCTGATCCAATAAAAATAAGTAAAACCGACATTATTAAAAGCTTTTTTATGATTGTTACACCTCCCATTAAATCCAAATTTTCTTTGGAGGCACAATACTATAAATTTTCCATCCTAAAAAGTGATTTTTTTCACAAGTTTTTTAACCAGCCCATTTTCATCATAAATTCTAATCTTTTTAAGTGTTTAAAATGCAATTTATTATTAAAATAAAAATCCAGTTATCTTTATTTTTCTATCAATTCACTTAAAGGTGATTTATTACCAGTTGTTTTTATACAATAAGATCCTAATATAAATATCAAGACTAATTTTTATGATATTAATTGGGGGAATGTTATGAAATCAGTTCAATTAAGAAATGATATTGACTATGAAAAAACGATCCTCATCTGTATCTTTTGAACCACGCGTAAAACAAAAACATTTAAAGGATGTGCCCCTTTCTACATCAATAAAATAATTACCAGGAACAAAACTTACCTTCCCAGTGGGAAAAAACGACTTAAATTAACATCAGGAATAATCTCCGATATCCAGGAAGATTCAAATCACTTTAGACCATCCGAAATAGATATTTTGGTTGGTAATGAACTATTAGATATGTATTTCAATAGAGAAACGTTCTACGTTAATACAGGTGATAACAGAGAACTTGAAATGGAAATAACCGATAAACTGGAAACTGAATTCAATAAGAAACATCCTAACATTTGCAGGGAGTTTATACCAAAATTATTAGAGGAATGATCAAAATACATTTAAGGGCATCACTTTTTTTTTATATTTCTTGCTGTTTAATCCATGTTTTCATTGTAAAGGCAACATTTAATTATAGTAGTAACTAAAAAAGAGCATTTATAAAACAATTATGTAATTGGAGGCAAGTAATGAAATTGATATCAGTTCTATTGGTCATAATCCTTTTAATTGGAGCTTATTCCTTCTTAATAGTATTTAACGGTCCTTTTGAGCCTTTAGGAAGATTAGGATTTGTCAAGTTTGCTAATCCTGATATGTACCCTGGAAATCCTCATTCCCAACTTTTAGCAAAATATGGGGAAGATAAAGGCTCTAAATGCGTTCTTGTGGTACACTTTGCCGGTAGTTCCAATTACAGGAGCTATCATGAAGGGGACAGTGATTATAACAGCCGTTTAGATGGAAGTATCTATATTATACAGCTTGGTTTTATTGATACCCAGGGAACTGGAGCTGCAGAACAGGTAAACTATTTAGATTCATTAAAAGTAGCTTTATTTGGCATACCTGACGGTAGATATAAATTCAAATCTGATGGAGAGATATTTAATACATACGAAGAAGCAATGGAGCATGTGCATGAAAAAGCAGCGGCACATGGCCAGGAAGGCCCAATTCCAATTGTCTGGCATGGAACATCACGAAGTGAAAACCCAGTATTTAATCAGGGCTGTGGATTCCCGCTTTATTTCTATATAATGAGTAAAGAATATGGAACTATTCCAGCATACGTGTATACATTCACTGGAATGGTGTATCCTTACTTCAAAAATCCTTACAGAAGTTATGAGATGCTTTTCAGCCCCCAGTTACAGGATCTCTATACAAGCGGAGAACTGGACTTCTAAAATTTTATTTTTTCTATTTTCAAAAACTGGTAGTTTTTAATAATTTTATCCCGTTTTTGCTGCTTAATTGATAACGCATATCCGGTGAAAAAACCAAAAAAACCTGCTATTAAGCTTCCAATGATAAGGGCAATAAAATCATCGAATAATCCTACAAATATCAATCCAAAAATCCATCCGAATAATATAATCCCTGCAAATGCCATTACCAATCCAGTTATTACAGCTCCCTTATTAATGCCAGTTTCTATTTCATTTTTTAAGCTGAAAACTCTTCTTGGTTCTAAAATTTCATTTTTCTCCAGTATGTTACCGCATATAGGGCAAAAAATGATCTTTTCATCATTTTCATAATCACATACAGAGCATTTCCTCATAATAATCACCAGTTTTTTATTATACTGGTATTTTCATATGAACATCATATGTAATAAATTTTTCTAATTTATTATTATATTAAGGGATTGTTCCATTTTAAAGCAATAAATATACCTTTTATTAAAAAAAATAATGTATTAGGTAATTTAATACATGTTTATACCTTCCTTGAAGCTTTTAAGTTTAAATACACTTTTATTTTATTGGTTTTTTTTTGTGTTATGGTCCTGTTTTTAATTAAGTGCACTTACAAGTTTCCTGTTTTTAGATGTTTATGCAAACCTTTTTTGACTCTTTCCCTGATTGTTAAGCATTAATGAAGTAAATATTGGAACTGTAACTTAATGGGGAAAAAATTTAGCCCTGCCTTTTTGAAGAAATGGTTGGATCAGGTTTTGGAGGTGAGGCAGGGCTAATTATGTGGTAAAAATAAAAAAATAAACGTTTTTTTAGATTAGATTTTTTTTCTAACCATAGGTAATATTAATATACTTTCATACTATAAGAACTTTTCTATTAATAGGGGTTGTAAAGTTATTGGGGGTTGAGCAGATTTGTTGAAATATTTTTGACTTGATATGTCTTACTGAAAACAATAATTAACG
>DAVZ01000007.1 GCA_002505765.1 Methanobacterium sp. UBA176
CAGATCTAAATCATCCATTTTTCTATCCAACACCTTTATTATAATATAAAAATAAGATATATCCACGTTAGTATATAATAGTTTGGGAATATTTCAAAAATTTATTAAAAAATGAGTATCTTTCTAAAATATTACACTAAATTTAGTAATTTCTAAAATTTACTCATTTAAAACAAATATTTGCAGAAAAAATCACCCATAAAATTGTAAATAAATTTTTGAGTTCTTAATCTTCAGCATATTCTTCATACTCAAGATCTTCAAGCTTAATTTCACCATTTGCAAGCTCTATAAGCATAGATCCACCAGCTTCATTCCCTTTAGCAATTAACGTATCACCAGCTGATAGTACAGTGTTCTTATCAGGGCCATAAATCCAGAATTCATTTCTCCTTACTGCAATAACTCTCATACCAGTCCGTGTAGCAAGTAAAAGTTCTCCCAGAGATTTGTCAATTAACTCCGAACCTTCAGATATTTTTACTCTCATTATAACCTCGTCTGATTCTTCCATAACCATTTTAAATACTGGATGGGGCCTTATATCTCTTAAAACCAGGTCTGCAATATCTTTTGCTGAATCTGCTATTGTTTCTGCAGCTTCTCCAACTTCAAGAAGAGCTGTTAATTTATCTGCATCCTCTACTGTTCTTGCAGCAAGTAGTGATTCCCTTTTAATTTGATAATTAAGCCTGTTTACTTTGTTTTCAAGTTTTATAACTTCTTCTGCAGCATCTTTACTGTTAAAAAGCAGCGCGGAGTAAGCTAAATCAACCATCAATTCCGACATGTTCTTCATTTCAATTAAAATGTCCTTAATACTTTTAGGCACCTTTCATCCTCCATTTTTTATGGCTCTATTATGTTATAATTATTAAAGGTTTTAAAAACTTTTTCATTTAATTTAATTTCATTACAAAACAGACTTATTTAAAGAAACATCTAATTATAGATGTGACATAATTAAAATTTAAAATATTCTGTGTATATTGTGATAAAAATGCGGCAAAAATTAACAGTTATTCCTCAATTAGATGTAAAAAATACCACAAAAATCATATGTGATTTTATAAGAGATAAACTAGAAGAATCAAAAGCTGAAGGAATTGTTATGGGGCTGAGTGGGGGTATAGATTCTTCGATAGTGGCTTACCTTTGTGCACGCGCCGTTGAAAAGGAAAAAATAATGGGCCTCGTACTCCCAAGCGAAACAACCTCTCCAGAAGATATAGAAGACGCAGTTAATCTGGCTGAAGAATTGGGGATAAAATACAAGATTTTAAATATTGACGGTTTAATAGAGCCATTTCCACAACTTTGTACTGAATGCAGTAAAAGTAATCTGGCAAATAGCAATTTAAAAGCAAGGATACGGATGATGCTTCTTTATTATCATTCAAATGCAATGAATCGCATAGTTGCAGGAACTGGTAACAGAACAGAGTTATTGGTGGGATATTTTACTAAATATGGCGATGGTGGTGTGGATATTTTGCCAATAGGGGGCCTTTATAAAACAGAAGTTCGTGAAATTGCAAATTATCTTGGTATTCCAGAAAATATAATCAACAAAGCACCTTCTGCAGGATTATGGACAGGTCAAACCGATGAAGAAGAACTTGGAATAAAATATGAACTTCTGGATAAAATTTTATATCTTATGATGGATGAGAAGTTAAGCTCAGAAAAAATTTCAGAAGTGCTTGAAATTCCTCATGGTGAAGTTCTGAGAATAAAAAACAAAGTAGAAAGATCAAAACATAAATTATCATCACCATCTATAGCAAAAATAAGATAATTAACTGAAAAACTGTAATGTGTTTAATGAGGGGGAAATTATGTATGCTTTAGTTTATATAACCACATCCAGCAAGGAAGAATCAAAAGAAATAGGAAAAAGACTTGTTGAAGAGAAATTAGCGGCATGTATAAATATCGTAGCTTCCATTGAATCAATTTACCTTTGGAAAGGAAAAATAGAAGAGGATGAAGAATCCCTCCTAATTGTAAAAACTAAAGATAGTAACATAGGTAAGATTATAAAAAGAGTAAAAGAAATTCACAGCTATGAAACTCCTGCTATTTTGGCAATTCCCATAATAAAAGGATCTAAGGATTATTTAGATTATTTAGACGGTGAACTTAACTAAGACCTTAAAAGTGATTATTTTGACGAATCATGACATTGAAAATAAATGGCAAAAAAAATGGGCAGAATCACAGATTTTTGAATCGGATCCTGATAACAGAGAAAAGATTTTCCTTACGGTAGCATATCCTTATCCAAGCGGAGCAATGCACATAGGACACGGTAGAACATACACAGTACCAGATGTATACGCTCGTTTCAAGAGAATGCAGGGTTATAATGTGCTTTTTCCAATGGGATGGCATGTAACCGGTGCTCCGGTAATAGGAATTGCCAAAAGAATTGCAAGAAAAGACCAGTGGACGTTAGATATCTATAAAAACGTCCATAAGGTCCCTGAAGAGGAAATATCCAAATTTACAGATCCAGAATACATAGTTAAATATTTCAGCAGTGAATATCACCAGGTAATGCAGCGTCTGGGCTATTCCATTGATTGGAGGAGAGAATTCAGAACCACAGACCCTCATTATCAAAAATTTATTGAATGGCAGTTTAGACAACTTGAAAGTAAAGGTTTTGTAAGCAAAGGAGAACATCCAGTAAAATACTGTCCTGGATGTGAAAATCCAGTTGGTGATCACGACCTCCTTGAGGGGGAAGGGGTTGGAATCAATGAACTGACACTTGTTAAATTTGAAATGGATGGAGACTTCTTTGTGGCGGCGACTTTCAGGCCAGAAACTCTCTTTGGAGCCACGAATCTATGGATAAATCCTGATGAAGAGTATATTAAGGTTGACATGCATGGTGAAAACTGGATAATAAGTAAAAAATCTTACTATAATCTTGTACATCAAAAAAAGGGCATTAACGTATTAGAAGATGTATATGCTCCAGGAATGATAGGTAAATACGTAAAAAACCCTCTAACATGTATAGAACACATAATACTTCCTGCATCATTTGTAGATCCAGAATATGCATCTGGTGTGGTATATTCTGTACCGGCTCATGCTCCAGCAGATTATATAGCACTTAAGGACCTTAAAGAAAACGAAGAAATCCTTGAAAGATATAAATTAAAGGAAAAAGTTCAAAAAATACAGCCTATAAACGTTGTGACTTTAAAAGGGTTTGGGAAATTCCCTGCAGCCGAAATTATTGAAAAATTTGGCGTAAAAAATCAGCAGGATGAAAAGCTTAAAGATGCTACAAATGAGCTTTACAAACTTGAACATGCTAAAGGAATCATGTCTAACCATATTGAAGATTATAAAGATTTATCTGTACAAAAGGCAAGAGATGAAATTATAAATTATCTTCTGGAATCTGATAAGGGAGATTTAATGCATGATTTTGCAGAAAAGCCAGTTATTTGCAGATGTGGTACAAAAGCAGTTGTAAAGATCCTTGAAGATCAGTGGTTCCTTAAATATTCAGATGATAAATGGAAAAAGCTTGCTATGAACTGTCTGGAACAGGAAAATATTATCCCCCCAGAAGTAAGGGCAAATTTTGAATATTATATTGGCTGGTTAGATGATTGGGCATGTTCAAGAAGAACAGGCCTTGGAACAAAGCTTCCATGGGATAAACAATGGTTAATAGAACCTTTAAGTGATTCTACTATTTATATGGCTTATTATGCAATTGCAAAATATATGAAGGATATTGACTCGGATAAGCTCGATGATTCGTTCTTTAGCGATGTTTATCTTAATGCAGGAAGTTATTCAGGAGATATTGACCATGAACTATTCAATGAAATTAAAAATGAATTCGATTACTGGTATCCTCTAAATTGGAGGCTTTCAGCCAAGGATCTTGTTGGAAACCATCTTTCTTTCCACATATTCCATCATTCTGCCATATTTCCTGAGGATAAATGGCCGAAAGGCATTGTAGTCTTTGGAATGGGTCTTCTTGAAGGCCACAAAATGTCTTCATCAAAGGGAAATGTTATACTCCTTGAAGATGCCATAAAAACCCATGGAGCGGACGTGGTAAGACTGTTTTTAATGGCTTCAGCAGAACCATGGCAGGACTTTGACTGGAGAGAAAAAGAATTAAAAGGAATAAAAAGGAGAATTGAATGGTTTTCAGAATTTGTAGAGCGTATAGCTGAGATAAGTGATTCTTCTATATCCCTGAAATCATTAGAATTGGGGGAAATACAAAAGTCAATCAACAAGTGGCTTTTAAGCCAGGTAAATATGAGAATTAAGGATGCTACTGAAGCTCTTGAAGGGTTCCAGACCAGAAAAGCGCTTCAAGAAGCATTGTTCCTGTTTAAAAAAGATATAGATCATTACTTCCACAGGATAGAACATGAATTAGAAAATCATGAGGCGAGAGAAGAGATTTCAATCACTTTAATCTATGTATTGAGCAACTGGATTCGTCTTATGACTCCTTTCACACCACATACCTGTGAAGAGATGTGGAATAAGATCGAGGGGGAAGGATTTGTATCATGTGCTCAATGGCCAGAATATGAACCTGATTTAATTGATGAAAAGGTTCTAAAAGCTGAGGAGATAGTACAGGGACTTGCAAACGATATTAAAGAGATTAAAAAGATAACAGATAGGCAGCCTGAAAAAATTCATGTATATATTGCTCCTAATTGGAAATTGAAAGTTTTTGAAATTGCAAAAGAGGTTGGAAGACCTGATATAGGTCAAATTATGGGAAGATCCATAAAACTGAATCTGCATGATGATAAGAAAGAAATTGCTGACTTTGCCAAGAAAATAGCCAGGGAAGTGACAAAAACAAAGTATGTAGGTAAAATTGATGAATATTCAATCATTAGAGATTCATTAGATTTCCTTTCACACGAATTAGGAGCAGAAGTGATTGTTTATGAAGATCCAACCTATGATCCTCAGAATAAATCCAGAAATGCCATGCCGTATAAGCCTGCTATTTATATAGAGTAGATATTTGATTTATTCCTTTTTAATCATATTTTTTATTATAGCAGGGATTCTTCCAGATTTTACTATGACAAAATATAATAAACATCATGTAAATAGTATTACTGGTGATGGTTGTGCTGTCAAAAATACCTATAGACATGAAAAAAGTTAGAAAAGATGATATTACTAAAGAAGTTTTAAGAGTTGCTATAATCGCTGAATTAGATGCCATTAATCTTTATGAAGAGCTTGCTTCAATGGTTGATGATGAAGATATTAAGAAAGTCTTTATGGACGTGGCTGGAGAGGAAAAAACCCATGTTGGAGAGTTCCGAACTCTGCTCATGGCTGAGGATGAAGAACAGTACAGGGAAATAAAGAAGGGTAAAGAAGAGGTTGAAGAGCTAACTGGAAAGAAATATCCTCTATAACGATATTTCATGAGTAAATAAATATGAAAGCTTAAATATACTCCAGATTTATTAATTAATGGAATCATCAAAATTAGTAATTAAAGATAAATTTGGAGTATGGAAATGGTGACAATTACACCCTATCAAATTACTATATATGGAACAATAGCTTCTGCAATATTATTAACGATTATTATTTATATCACACGCGCTACACGCCGTAGAATAGCTGGTGCACTGGTTGGAGGTCTAGTTGTAGGACTAATGGTAATTTTAATTGATTTCATAGCATCTTCACTGGGTTTATGGTATTATCCAGGATCTACAACTGGTTATGGTCCTTTAGGATACTACATTCCTAATGCTTTATTTTATGGGGCAGGTATAGCCTTAATTGGATGGAGAATAAACAGGCGTTTTGGAGTAAAAGGATTGGCCGTTTTTATAATTCTATTAGGGTTTTATGGGGTCAGTCGAGATTTTATTTTCACTGCTACAACATCTTCAAGCAATATTATTGTATTCGGCACTGGAATAGTGCCTGTAATTGCAGATGCACTTGCCTGGATGGCTCTTTTAACAGTTGCTCAAATTGTAATGTGGCTTATTGCAGGGCCAGCCAAGGAGGACAAATTAGCACGTACATAGCTAAATAACCTTATTTTTCACGAAATTCCTGAGCATTCCAATCCCTTCAACTTCAGCCTCAACTGTATCCCCAACATTCATTGGTCCAACACCTGGAGGGGTCCCTGTTGCAATTATGTCACCTGGTTTAAGGGTCATTATGTTGGAAACAAATTCAACAAGTTCATATACATTGAATATCATATTCTTGGTGTTTGATTTCTGTTTATATTCACCATTAAGCTTGAGTGAAATATCAAGGTTGGAAGTGTCTAAATCAGTTTCAATGCAGGGTCCTATGGGTGCAAATGTATCAAAACTTTTTGCACGAGTCCATTGAATGTCTTTTTTCTGCAAATCACGTGCTGTAACGTCATTAAGAATAGTGTATCCTCCAATAAAATATTCAGCGTCCCTTTCAGATACATGTCTTGCCTCCTTTGAGATGACAATTCCAAGTTCAGCTTCGAAGTCAACCTGATTGGAGCAATCAGGGTAGGTAATATTATCTAAATGGCCTATTACTGCAGTGGGAGGTTTTAAAAATATAATAGGCTCATCAGGTAGACTCATTTTGAGTTCTTTTGCATGATCTCTGTAATTTAAGCCAATACACACAACTTTAGATGATGAAGCCGGGGGTTTAATTTTAACATCTTCAACACTGTAAAATTTGTCTTTTTTGAATGCATCGATATTTTGAGAATTAATTGCTTCAATAGTTGAGCATGAGAGTTCTGTTATCTGATTATCTTCAAGTAACCCTGTTTTTTCTTCATTTTCCTTTAAATATCTTATAATTTTCATAAATTCACCTGATAACACAAATTAAATTGATATATGGAAAATGAAACTAATAAAATTAACATCTTATGAAAAAATGAGATTAGGGATTTTAGCAAAGAATCAGTAATCCCATGTTATCTTTAACAGTATAGCAAGTGCTATAAACTCTATGATTCCACCTATGTAAACATGTCTGCCTATAAAGACATCTGCATCTACAATTAGAAAAACAACGGTAGAAATACTTTTAATTAGAAGCATTGTAGCAAATAAAATCAATCCTACAGTAAATCCAATTTTAATCTGCCTGTAACTTTTGGTGTAAAGATACAGTAATCCACTTAATAATCCAATATTTAACAATTCTATAGTTAGGGCTATAATTTTAATTTCTGAGTATCCAAATAATTCTAATGTCATTTTAATTCCTTATACATTATTTATTACTTATTTATTCTTCATTTTGAGGTATTGATACCGTTAAACTTTTTTCTGTCCATGAATTCAATATATCATAGTAAATTATATCCCATTTTCCAGAACTGTATTTTGCGTCAACAAGGGCATAATACGAGATAAATTTAAATCTTTCAACCACTGGGAGGTTGTTTGCAATGTTTACAGCATTTTGAAAAGAGCTATACGAACCATTTTCAATCAAAGGATTCTGATAGATTTTAATATTTGATTCCTGATTTAGCCAGGTATTATATTCCGACACTCTGTAACTGCTGTTTTGTGCATTGCTTTCTACAATATTCCATGTGAACACGTCCCGGGTTGGATAAGCTGATACATGGCTGTAATTTCCACTTAACGAGAGTGATCTGGCTTCAAGGGCATTCGATTTCTCATAGGCCATTATGCATCCAAATGATATAAGAACAACCATAAAAATTGCCATACTTGCTTTTTTATAGTTTTCATTTACTTTTAAATAGAGAACAAGCAAGGTAATGGCAGCAAGAATGGTTATAACCATGTGAATGGCGGGATATATTTCAGCAGCATATCTTGTAATTGAAAATGGATAAAATAATGGAATACCTTTCGTTGTTAGGAAATCAAGGAATAAATGGGTAAGAGCTCCGAAATATGCAATTGCAATGGTGGTTTTCGTGAACTTAACTGATATGTCACGTCTTATAATATTACTAATAAATTTGTTTACCTGTTTTCTTGATAATATATACAGAAAGAGCGTGGATGTTATCAAAGCAAATATAAAGGAATGTGTGATTCCTCTGTGTGCGAAAATAAAAAGCTCGGGGACTAATAGTCCGGTTAGGGCTGCAGAGATAGTATCAAAATCTGGTGAAATGCCACCAAAGGCTCCTGCAAGTTTATTTTTACTCCCGACGGCGGCTAAAATTATATATGGTACTAAAAAATGTGTTATTAAATCCATGTAATCCCTATTATTCTTAAATTGAAGTTATAGATAATTTGATTTTCGATGTCCCAAAAATTCATAGAATTTTTGAAAATATTTTTGGAGGCTCCCACCCACCCTGCAATTATTAAGGAGGCGAATAATTGCCGCAGTTTAGCGTTCCTTTAATTCTTTGGGGATTTTACGATGTTACAAGTCCATATTTTTATTTTGATGTGTGAACTGTGTTTTAGATTCAATGGAGGAGCATCCCGCTACAAAAAAAGATAAAAGGAGGTTGAAGGAAATGCGCGGCATTCGAAAATCTTCGATTTCGATGCGTCAAAATCAAAGATTTTGACATATTTCCTGAACCCCGAAAATCCTATGGATTTTTGGAGGTATCCCACCAGCTCTTCCAAGTACCTAATCATGTTAAATACTGTTTTCCTTATTTGATAATATCATTCACTTTTTCCTCTCTGATTTTACCATCGAGTACTGTTATAATTCTATCTGCCATATTAGCCACATAAGGCTCGTGAGTTACCATAACCAGAGTTACATTCTCTTTCTTATGTATATCTTTAAGAAAATTGAGAATTATATCTCCTGTTTTTGAATCTAACGCTCCAGTTGGCTCATCAGCCAGAATAATGGATGGATGATTCACCAGAGCTCTTGCAATGGCCACCCTCTGTCTTTCCCCTCCAGAAAGCTTTGTTGGCATTTGATTAACTTTATCTTCAAGTTCAACTGATTTTAATATATCCCTGGCTCGTTTTTCCATCTCTTTACTTGAAACAGGAGTTTCAAACATGGGAATCTGTACATTTTCAAGCACGGTGAGGTTTGGAATAAGGTTGTGAAGCTGAAATACAAATCCAATTTCACCGGACCTAAATTCACTTAAATCCTTTTTATGTATCAAATCGATGCCTGCAACGTTTATAGATCCTTCATCAGCTTTATCAAGAGCTCCAATCATATTAAGAAGTGTTGATTTACCTGATCCAGAGGGCCCTATAATGGAGACAAACTCTCCTTTTTTAATTTCAAGGTCTATGCCGTTTAAAGCCTTTATTTTCCCATTATCATAGCTTTTTTTGAGTCCGTGTATTTCGATGATGTTTTTATTATTCATAGCGCAACGCCTCTGTTGGTGCTAATCTGCTCGCCCTGTAAGCTGGATAAATTCCACCCACTACACCCACAAGGAAAGCTATTCCGAAAGCCCTTAGGAACAATTCAAGTGAGTATACGGGTTCAATCATTGTTCCGAATGATCCTGAATAGGATAACAGGACTTCAACACCCACTACTCCTATAATTGTACCAACTATGGCTGCCATTGTAGTGAGTACAATGGATTCACCTAATATCATTCCAAGTATTCTTCTACCTCTCCATCCTACAGCTTTTAAAACACCAATTTCACGGGTTCTCTCGTATACAGCCATTATCATGGTATTTATAACTCCAACTCCTCCAATGACTATTGCAAGGAGTGAAATTGCCCATGTAGCCGTGTCTATAGTACTTAGAGCATCATTCATTCTACTGGCTTGATCTGCAGCAGTTGTGGTGGATAATTCATCTGAATAAGCATTTTCAATACTCTGACTTACATCTGTAACATTGGCGTTGTCTGTTACCTTAACAGCTATGGTACTCACTTCATTATCTGTACTGGTTAAATTTTGAAGATTATTCAGTGATATGAAAGCCCCGGCATCTTGCATGAAGTTTCCAGTTTCAAATATTCCTGTGATTTTGAAATCCTCACCGAAAAGAGTGATGGTATCTCCAACTGTCTTGTTAAGGTCTTGAGCAGCGGTTTTACCTATTATGATTTCGTTTGCGCTTCCGTTTGAGTAAATTGTCCCGTTAATGCTATCTATGCCTGCAAGGTTTAACTTACTGTTATCCATACCACTTACAGAAAACCCACCTCCGCCAGGACCAAAGCTTTGACTACCTTCTACACTGGCACTTGCTCTTAAAATTCCTGCAGCGTCTTTAACTCCGCTTATATTTTTTATATCTGCTACACGGCTATCGTCGATGCTGCCTCCAGTCGATCCAAAACTGTTAGAGCCAGTCTTAATCACTGTAATTTCAGCTGCCCCTGCTTTAAGAGTGCTTTGTGTTGATGCTTGAAGACCGTTGGTAATAAGACCCAACGCCACAATGGTTGCAATTCCAATTGCAATCCCCACGATTGCAAGGGAAGTCCTTGTCTTGTTCCTGAATGGATTCTTTACAATAAACCCCAAATAATTCATGATACAACTCCTTTTTTTTATTTAACAATTATTTTATTAATTTGTCCAATTCATAGCCAATTGTTTAAGAAACAGTATTTAAGTAAGTTTTTCAAAATTAAGTGCAAATTACATGCAAATCTTTTACAAATTAATCAAAGAACATAAAAAAATACATAGATAATATTCTATTAGATTAAAATGGACAATGCTTTATTTAGCATATGTAAAATTAAATAAGATTGAAAGTGGATAAATCCCATGTTATTATGCTGGATTTAAGATTAGGGGATTATATTTTATTTCTAATAATCCCACGTTATTTTTAGGAGTATAGCAAGTGCTATTAATTCAATGATACCTCCTATAATTACAGGTCTTCCACCTTTGCCTGTTAATGAGTCAATATCAAAGATTAAAAAGCCAATGGTAAGGATACTTTTAAGTAAAAGGAATGAAGCAAACAATATAAGTCCTGCTGTAAATCCAATCTTTATTTGTTTATAACTTTTGGCATAAAGATAAAGTAACCCTGATAAAAGCATGATATTTACAATCTCTATACTGAGTGCTATAATTTTAATTCCTGTAAGTCCTAATAGTTCTACTGCCATTTTAATCCCATTATTTTTTTATTTCTTTAATTTGTTTCCATATCATTTCAAAATCAGGGTAGTTCTTTTCCATATTGTCTGAAAGAAAATAAATTTTACCATACTTTTCCCCTGCAGACTTAACCACGTCACTATCTTCTAAAATCTTAATATGGTGCCTGATAGTTCTATAATTTACATTTAACTCTTCTGAAAGCTGATTAGCGTTGAATGGATGGTCATATAGCTTTTTAATGATTTTGGCACGATTTAATCCTCCTCTTGTACCAAGTATTAACCACCATAGCACTTTTTTCATAAATAACCACTATTAAAATTCTAAAATTTAATGTAATTCCAGATTTAATTCTTCTAAAGTATAATCTTTATCCTAATAACGGTTACATAAAATTAATTTAATTTCAAAAATAATTAAAATTAGCTTCAACCGTTTTTTAGAAGTTTTTTTAATAGAATTAAATTCCATTGAAATGTTTTAAGGTAAAAAGAATAAAATTTTTGGTAGTTAACATATTATTTAATATAAAAAGTTTAATTATACTCCCTATCTTTTCGATGCTTTAAAAAAGATAAAACATATAGGGAGGTCCCGCCCACCCACAATTATAGAAAAAAGTAGTGAGTTTTTGTCTATAATTGTCCTCAGTTTTCAAGTGATTTTAATAAATTTTCTCCATAAATGGAGATTCCCACCACATATAAGTATTTTCTCCGCTGGAAAAGGGGGATTTCAATGGTTTATACTTTTCCAGATGATTCAATTAAGCGACTTATATAAAGGTGGTTATTACAGGGTACCACCTACCCTGCAACCTGATTTTTATGGTCCTTTAATATCACTCCTTTCTGTTCTGGCTGTTATATTCTGATTTTAGTCTAGTCTAGGGGAATTTTTATCTCCTGATTTATACACTCATGAAAAATTATTTAAAATTTCATTTAAATAATCAGACATCATCAGTGTTTTAAATTATATTGCTTTTTTACTTCTTGTTTATTATTAGGAGGGCTATATTTAAGTAACTTTTCCAGATTTATACCCAAATTTATACCAAATCGAAAAATTAACCTTTAAATTAAATTGATGTAAGTGGAAATAAAAATTATATGGTCAACCTAAGTATTTTGATTCTAATATTAGATTACCTTAAATCTAAGAGCATTAATAAGGTATGTTTTATTATTTAAATTTTGTTTTTAGGAAATATAATTGTTTTAAGATCACTAATTATTTTTAAAACCCTGAAGTGTTTGAAAATATGTATTTACACTGTTTGGATAAAAATAATGAATTTAGGCATGTTTGGGGTTAAATTTGGGAAAACTTCCTCATACGATTTCTTTTTAAGTATAAAGTATCTGTCTAAAGAAAATTTATAATCAGGATGAAATTATGGTTAATATTAAAAAAATTATCAGGGAAAAATGTGGGTTATATTCCTTTTTGCTACATTCTTATTTTCGTTTTAACTGAATATGTGTCTATTAACCCGTTACAATCCATCATACGGACGTGATGTTCCTTATTTGATATGCAGGTTTTAGATATACTTTAAACTGGATTTGCTTCCAGTAATGATCCACCATTAGCATACTACATGCTTCATTTGAGGGTACAAGTACACCAGGCTATGATTTCTGTAATGATCCAGCATTAGCATACTACATGCTAACTCCATTTGTAATATATAACCGGGGTTCATTTTTAGGTACAAAAATTGGAATGTCGCTTACAGGATCTTTAATGGCATTTCCTGCATTTTTCCTCAAAGAGACGTTCACAAAAAAAATGAATAGTGAATTCAAAGTTCCAGCACTCTTAAGTGCATTTTTGATAACAGTAAACCCCCACTTTCACAGGTCATCTTCACCTTCAAGAAATTTCACCCCGCCTAATAGTAACACGACACCTGTAAACACACCCGGCAGGAATTTTGCCACTAATGGTGGCGTAAATGATTTAAATCAGGATTATTCCAGTTATGGAACTCTTATTTACAGCGGGAACAACATTAAGTTTACAGGATATCCTAAAATATTTGAGTAAATAAAGTATAATGAGTTATTATTATCCCAGAATTATGCATGAGGCAATTTTAAATTTTAAAAAATCTCATTTAAATAACAAAAATCAGAAAATCAGTGAAACTATAGGTGAGAGGTAAATGTGGAGGGAAAATTTTAACAGGAGAACAAAATTAGCCTAACTAAACTTCTATTTTTCAATTTTTATTCCCAGGTAATCTTTAGAAGTATGGATAACGCTATAAGCTGAATTATGTTTACTGAAGAAAGTGGAAGCTGCGGTCTTCCAATGTCTAATCCCTGAGATGAAATGCTAAAAAATGCATTTAAAGCTAAGAATAATGTTGTTACCATATTTTGAAGCAAGAGAAGTGAGGCAAAAACTAAAAGACCCATAGTAAATTTTGATTTTATTTTTTTGTAGTTTTGCAAATATATTGAGAGCAATGCCAGCAATAAACATATATTTGCAATTCCGATTATAATGGCTACATAAGTCCCTAAATCGATATAATCCATTCCTGGTGGGTTTTGAAGATCATTTGGACCAGAATCACCACTTTCTGGCCCGTTGCCCCCTACACTTGATGCTACCTCTAATATTTTTTCTATCATTTTTTCCCTCTATTTACCTATTTTTATGTTAAATATCTATTTTTTCCCTATTTGTTCCCAAATCTCTTTAAATACGTCATAGTTTTCTTCCATCTCGTTGGAGAGAAAATACATTTTACCATATTTTTCTCCCGAGGATTTGATTACATTATTCTGCTCTAAAATCTTAATATGATGTCTTACAGTCTTATAATCGAGATTTAATTCTTCAGAAAGCTGATTTGCATTATAAGGCCTTTCATACAGGGATTTTATAATGCGGGCACGGTTAATTCCACCCTTCATACCTGCTATTAACCACCACAACAGCTTTTTCATTGATATCACTATTTCCTGGAATTTCAGAGTTATTTTAGATTATTCTTTCAATGGGGACAACAAGTATATCTCGTGCACCTACTTTTTTTAGTTTATTTACAGTATTAAAGACATCATGTTCATCAACAACTGCATGAACTGCCACAACATCCTTATTTGATAATACTTCAGAAACGGTTGGTCCAGTAAGTCCGGGCATTGCTTTTTTAACATCTTCAAGGGATTCCTTGTCCACGTTCATCATCACCAGTTTCTTACCTTCTGCATCAAGAACTCCTTTTACACCGGTTCTTATGGCATCTATTTTCTCATTTTTCGCTTTAATACTTTTTTTATTTGCAATTAGCTTAATTGAACTTTCTAAAATGGTATCTATAATTTTAAGATGATTCATTTTCAATGTTGTGCCAGTACTTGTAAGATCAGTTATTATATCAGCTACACCAATAAAAGGTGCAATTTCAGTTGATCCGCTTAGTTCGACTATTTTAACCTCTAAACCCTTGTTTTCGAAGTATTTTCGTGTTAAATGTGGAAATTCAGTAGCTACAACAGCACCGTGGTCTATATCCAGAATGTTATATATTCTGGAATCTTCAGGTACAGCCAGTACGAGTTTAGCCCTTCCGAAGTTTAGATCTTCAAGGATTTCAACATCAGCATCCTTTTCCTCAATTAGGTCAAGGCCGGTCATTCCAAGGTCCGCCGCGCCATCTGCAACAAATTCTGGAATGTCAGCAGCCCTTGTAAACATTACACTTATCTCCTCGTCATACGTCTCTGAAAAAAGCTTTCTATTACTTGTATCTTTAATTCCAATCCCTGCTTTCTCTAAAAGCTTTACAGCAGGGTCGCTTATCCTTCCTTTAGATGGAAGAGCAATTTTAAGCTGCATTTATACCCTCCTAATAAGCATATCAATGTGATAATCCAAAGTGAAATAATTTTGGTGAAATTACTACTATTAATTGTAATGGTTAGATATTTATGTACTTCTGTTAAGTTAATGAATCAATTCATTATAAAATATAAAAAAGTAAATATTTATCTTAAATATCTTTAGGTTCATGCCAGTATACTTATTATTACATCTGATTAAGAATATAATGTGGTTCAATGGAAACAAAAAACATTTTAATAAATAACGTTACTCTACTGGGGTCGGAAATTAAAAGAGGTTCGGTACTGATTGAAAATGATAAAATCATGGATGTAACGGAAAAAAATGGCCAAAAAGATGCCGATATAGTAATTAATGGAGAAAAAAAAGTTCTTTCACCTGGACTTGTAAATACACACACTCATTTGTCCATGTCACTTTTAAGGGGGTTAGCGGATGATTTGCCTTTAGATACATGGCTTAATGATCATATCTGGCCTGTGGAGGCTAATTTGACAGGTGAATACTGTTATGCAGGCGCTCTGCTTGCTTGTGTTGAAATGATAAAGTCTGGAACCACCACATTTAATGATATGTACTTTTTCATGGACCACGTTGCAAAGGCAGTTGATGAAGCCGGATTAAGGGGAATGCTCTCTCATGGAATGATTGACCTTGGCGATGAAGAGAAGAGGAAAGGGGAATTTAAGGAAACCCTGCGGATAATTGAAAAATGCCATGACACTGCAGAGGGCAGAATAAAAGTTGCATTTGGGCCTCATGCACCTTATACATGCTCGGAAGAACTTTTAAAGGAAGTTAGAGAAAAAGCAGGTAAAATGGGGCTTAAAATTCACATCCATGTCAGTGAAACCGAATTTGAAGTCCAGCAGGTCACCGAAGCGCATGGAGCAAGACCATTTGAATATCTTGATGAAATAGGGTTTTTAAGTGATGATGTGCTAGCTGCACATGCAGTATGGCTTTCAGATAAAGAGATAGAAATAATCAAAGAAAATGAAGTTAGTTTATCCCATAACCCTGCAAGCAACATGAAATTAGCATCTGGAATATCTCCTGTTTCTAAATTAATTGATGCAGGTGTAAATGTGTCTTTAGGAACCGATGGCGCGGCATCAAATAACGACTTAGACATGATTGAAGAGATAAAAATAGCTACACTCCTTCAAAAGGTTAATAAAATGGATCCAACGGTACTTCCAGCAGAAAAGGCTTTTGAAATGGCCACAATTAATGGTGCAAGAGCTTTAGGATTTCAAGATGTTATTGGAACCATAGAAATGGGTAAAAAAGCTGATTTAGTGCTTTTTGACATGAAAGCTCCACATTTAACTCCATTCAGGCATCCAAAATCGCATTTGATCTATGCAGCTAAAGGCAGTGATGTTAATACTGTAATCTGTAATGGAGAAATATTGATGCAAAACAGGGAATTAAAATCACTTGATGAAACAGAAGTTATTACATTGGCTGAAAATGCTGCAGAAGAACTGTTATCAAAAGCTTAATTACTAAACTGATTTATATGAACAGATTAGTCTTATTCGATGTGGACAGGACATTAATTGGCAAATCTCAGTGTCACCACGATGCATTTACTTATGCATTTAAAAAGGTCTATAATGTGAATGTGGACATCAGAATCATTAATTACGGTGGAATGACCGATCCAGACATTGCAATCCGGGTGCTGAAAAAGATAGGAATGGATGAGGATCAGATATTTCCCAGCCTCAATCATTGCATGGAAACGATTGTTGATTACTTCCAGAAGAATGTAAAGAGAGATAATATTCCTATTTTGCCCGGTGTAAAAGAATTGTTAGAATTATTATCCCAAAACGGGATTCTTCTGGGTTTAATCACTGGAAATTTAGAGCCAATTGCATGGGGAAAGCTAAAATCCATTCAAATCGCTCACTATTTTAAATTAGGAGGATTTGGAAGCGATAACATTAACAGAACTGAACTGGTAAAAATCGCGGTTAAAAATGCCACCAAAAACTTTAATTTTAATGGAACTGCCTTTGTTATTGGAGATACACCTCGAGATATAAAAGCTGGATTAGAAGCAGATGTAAAAACGATTGCCGTAGCCACTGGAACTTATTCAACAGCAGAGCTTAAAAAATTTAACCCAGATTTTGTTTTTAAAGATCTTAAGGATGGAAAAAGCATTTTTAAAGCGATTAATGGATTTTAATTGTATTCAGTGTTTCTATAAATCAAATGTTCAAGAGTTAAAACTGCTATAGCGCCCATTACAAACCCATTGGAGACTATTGGTTTTATAATTAACGGTAATGTTTCTGAAGCAGCTGAAGGCAGGAATGATATAATTATACCTAAAAAAATGGGTAAACCAACAATAATGCCATCATCAAGTGTTTTAAATGTTTTATTTTCCGTTGAAAGTAGCATTGCTGCTCCAATTTGAGCAACCATTAAGTAAAATAATATTACGCCGACTACAGGGGAAGGTATTTCGGTTAAAACACTTATTGTTATTGGAGAAAAAGCAATAATTAAAAGAGATGCAGCTGCGGGTATCAAAGTAAATCTGGAGGCATTTCCAGTTGCAGCAATTAATCCCGGACTTAATGAATAATTAACCGGACCAATAATTCCAAAAATACCTGCAAATATATTACCAATTCCCGTTACAGTAACTCCTTTTTTAACTCTTTCCTGTATTTTATCGGCGTTAATTAAAAATCCTGTTGATTCCATTGAGCTTATGTCGTTTATTGCCAGGGCTAAAAAGCTTATAAGGAATACAGCTACAATTCCCACATCCGGAACTGATAAGGAACCCAGAAGATTTGAAGGAGGCGCTATAATTAGCAAATCAGATGTAACATGGTTCGAAATGCTAAATAATAAATAGTACGTTATACTTCCAAAAAATAAAGCTAATAATGGTACTAATGACTTTAAAATACCTTTAGTTATTGAATTAACTATAAAAATTGCTAAAATTAGTCCTATAACGAATATAAAATTATAACCTGGAGATACAGTCCCTGAAGCGCTGATTAGATTGATTATGGTAGGAGTAAGGGTGAATGCTATGAGTAAAAGGATTACCATGATAACTCTGGTTGTAAAAAGCCGTTCAACATATTTAATCAGGCCGCTTAATGCCAATAGAGTTAAAACGATACCTCCGATGATTATGGATGAATTTACAGCCCCAATACTATGATCAAGACTTGTTAAAATACCAATTAAGAGCACAGCTGCAGGACCTATTACCAGAGGAAGCCTGTGACCCCATAGAACCTGTACAAGAAGTAATACTCCCACCAGTAAAAATATCTTCTGTAAATATGGAATTCCGCCATTTTCAAATTCTCCCAATATGTCTCCAATGATAATTAAAGAAGGAATGGTTACTGCAAGCCACTGTAAACCAAATAGAATCATTTCAGTCTTTTTTGGTTTATCATCCAGCCCATACTTGATGTTCATACTATCCTCACTAGATTGAAATTGGTTAAATTTGATTTTAAAATTAATATTGTAGCATTTATTTAATTAAATACTTATAACTTCTAAATTCATAAAGGATTTATTGTATTAAATAGTTAAAATAAAAATTTATTTTTCATCTTCTTGCAATGTTGTTAACTGAAATTACTAAAAGTAGCAATACTGGCCATATTTCAAGCCTTCCAATCCAGAAATTCACAATGAAAACCAGTTTTACCGGTACTGGAGAAGAATGTGTAATTATACCTGAACCAAGGCCGACGTTGCTTAAAGCTGATGCAACTTCAAAAATAACACGAGAAATATCGTTGTAGTATATTAGAACTATAACCACACTTATTATGTATATTACGAAGTATGTAAATACGAAAGCGCCAGTTATCCTTAAAACATCATCTCCAACAGGTAATTCTGCAACGTGATGAATTTTTTTAGGCATTACAGCGCTACCAGGCAATATAAATGATTTAACCTGCCATAACATTCCTTTGAGGAGTATTCCAAACCTGAGCCATTTAATACCCCCACCAGTAGATAACGAACCTGCACCGATTATCATGAGTATGGTGAGTAGAAAAGTACCAAGGCCAATCCATTTAGCCAGTAAATTAGGATAAAATGCTGTTTGAAGACCAGTAGTCGTTATAGCCGAAACTATCTGGAAAAAAGCATATCTAAGGTTTAAAAGTAAATCATTTCCATAAACTTGATTGTTATAGAGTACAAATGTCACCAGAATTGTAGAAATTATAATTATAGAATAAGCTACTTTTGTTTCTATATCTTTAAAATACTCTTTCCACTTCCCTTTAAGAACGGTATAGTGTAGAGCAAAGTTTGTAGCGCCGATCATCATAATAATCATGGCTGCTATCTCTATCCAGACGCTGTTATAGAATAATAGGCTGGTATTGCGCATTCCAAATCCACCGGTGGATAGGGCGGTGAACGCATGGAAAATAGAATCAAAAACAGGCATACCTGCCAGTAAAAAGAGAGATATGGCGATTGCAGTAAAGAACAGATAAATATATACTATGATTCGTGTGGAATGTTTTATACTGGGCACCAATCGTTCTTCTCTACCTTCAGCAAGGTAAAGACGCATTACATCAACACCAGTAGATCTGAAAACAGCAAGTAGAAGGAAGATAATCCCTAAACCTCCAATCCACTGTGTAAAACCTCTCCAAAAGTTCATGGTATAAGAAACTGCATCTAAATTAGGATACATGCTGAATCCAGTTGTTGTAAACCCAGACATAGCCTCAAAATATCCATCAAGATAAGATAACTCCCCTGAAATGAAATAGGGCAGAGCCCCCATGGCGCATGCAATAAGCCAGATAATGGTTGAAAAAACCATCGCAATTTTAAGCGACATTTTCATTTCAGCCTTAAACAGCTTTACAAGAGAAAAACCAATTGCAGCGCTTAAAGCTGCCGAAGCTATAAATGGAACAAAATAACGTGGTTCATTATATATAATTGCAACAATTAGTGGAACTAACATTGCAGCTCCAAGAAGCATAAGTACATTCCCGGAATGGTGCATTATTGTTTTAAGTTCTCTTTTACTCAACCTATGAATTTGCTGCACACAATCACGCCCTTAATGTGGGAAATATAATACATATATTATTTATTTTTTTTATAATAATTGATTTATAGCCATTTTAAGTTTTTAAATCATCTTAGATTGAACTAATCTATATGGGATGATTTAAAACTTTATTTTCTGTACGCATTGGTTTAATATTTAAATCACACTAATTCACTCAATATAAATTATATTATATATAAACTTTTACTTACGATAGATTCCGATAAATTTTACTTAAAAAGGATATTTTTTCCATTAACTACATTAAATCAAATTAATAACTTGTTTAAACATGAATATAAATATTATTGACGATTTAAACCTTTTAATAAAGTATGAAAATATTTATATTCAGGCCCTGCACGTATAATAATACCTATTACAACCACATTTAAGAAATATAATGCATACAAGAATAAGCTGCTTTTGGGTTCTTCTTTATCTGTCATATTAATACAATTTATGTTTTTGTAATCATCCCATGAAACTGGAGAATGTGGTTAATGTAATTACTACCACAACAAATAGTCCAGTGAGAGCTACAAGCAGAATCTCCAGTGCCTTTTCATTGGGTGTTTTCTCTCTTTTAGCACTTTCAACCATGTTGATCATGCTGTCAAGGAATGTTTCACCAGGATCTACGGTTATTCTAACCTTAATTTCTCCTGAAAGTAGTCTGGTACCTCCAGTGACACCACTTATATCTCCTCCTGATTCTCTTATTACAGGAGCAGATTCACCAGTTATGGCTGATTCATCGACCAGTGCTGTTCCTTCTATAATGTCACCATCGCTTGGAATAATCTCATTTTCTTTAACCAGGACGATATCACCTTTTTTAAGTGAAAGAGCAGAGACAGTTTCTGTTTTCCCGTCTTTAAATTTTTTAGCGTACGCTTCTGTCCTGGTTTGTTTAAGTGATTCTGCCCGGGCTTTACCTCTTATTTCAGCCAGTGATTCTGCAAAATTTGCAAATAGAACTGTAAACCACAGCCAAACACTGATCTGGAGATTAAAGAGGAAATTAACTCCATTGAATATGTTAATAACAGTAATGGCTGTGGTGATAATTGCTCCCAATTCCACAACAAGAATTACGGGGTTTTTAAGGAGGATTATGGGGTTTAATCTTTTAAATGACCCTTTAAATGCTTCTAACATTGTTTTTGGATCAAAAATGCTTGTTTTTTCATCTGTCATGGCATAATCTCCTTAAAAAGTGAATCCTCCTTTCATAAATAACTGCTCAAGTATCGGTCCCAGTGAAAATACAGGGAAGAATGTCAAAGCACCTACAATTATCACTACACTTACAAGAAGGATAACGAAGAGTGCGTTGGTACTTGGAAATGCTGCAGCTGTTATTGGGACTTTTCCCTTCTTAGCTAAAGCACCAGCAATTGCAAGAGCAGGTAATATAACTGTAAATCTGCCAATTAGCATTCCTAAACCAAGGGTGAGATTATAGAACACGGTATTAGCACTTAAACCTGCAAAAGCTGACCCATTATTTGCAAGTGCAGAGGTGTAAGCATAGAGTATTTCTGATAATCCATGCGCTGAATGATTATTCAAGCCTGCAATGCCATCAGGTAAGGATATAGCGATACCTGCAAATATAAGAATCATTGCAGCAGGTACAACAAGGGCTATCACAGCCATTAACATTTCATAAGGTCCTAATTTTTTTCCAAGGAATTCGGGTGTCCTTCCTATCATTAAACCTGCTATAAACATGGTTAAAATAACGTAGAATAGCATTCCAATGAGTCCTACTCCCAGACCTCCAAAAATAGTTTCTCCTATCCCCATGTTAAACATGTAGACAAGCCCTGTAAGTGGCATGGTGCTATCATGCATTGAATTTACTCCACCATTTGAAACAGCAGTTGTAAGTGTTCCCCAAAGCACCGATTCTCTAACTCCAAATGTGAGCTCTTTACCTTCCATATTTCCTCCAGAAACACCTAATTTTTCTATATTTGGATTTAACTGGCTTTCTGACCATAATGCTAATCCCATACCCATTAAAAGTAGTATCATCATGGCAGAGAATATGGCCAGTCCCTGCTTGAAATTTCTTATAATATATCCAAAGGAAAAAACAAGTGACATTGGAATTAAGAGAATTGCAAAGGTCTCCAGTATGTTGGTTAAACCATTTGGATTTTCAAATGGATGTGCAGAGTTAGCATAATAATATCCTCCACCATTTGAACCAAGCATTTTTATTGCTACCTGCGATGCAACAGGACCTAATGCTATTGTTTGGCTAGCTCCATCTAGAGTTTGTACAGTTATTGGTGGATTAAATGTTTGAACTACGCCCTGGGATGCAAAAATTAAAGCAAAAACCATTGCTAAGGGTAAAAGGACGTATAGTGTTGCTCTGGTTAAATCGACCCAGAAATTTCCAATTGTATCTGAGTTTTTACGTGTAAAACCTCTGATTAAAGCCAGTAAAGTCGCTACGCCCACTGAAGCTGAAAGGAAATTCTGTAAAGTCATTCCAAGCATCTGTGTCAGATAGCTCATGGTGGTTTCACCAGAATAGGACTGCCAGTTAGTATTTGTAGTAAAAGAAATTGCAGTGTTTAATGCTGTATCCCACCTAACGCCAGACATATTTGCAGGATTAAGCGGTAAAAAGTTTTGTATTAATTGTAAAACAAAAAGAAACAATATTCCAATTATGTTGAATATTAGCAATGCGTAAGCATATCTTTTCCATGTCATCTCCTGATTTTTGTCAATGGAACATATGCCATAAAGGAAATTTTCTAATGGTTGTATTACAGGTGTCAAGAAAGTTCTTTGACCTGTAAATACATTTGCCATGTATTTACCCAGTGGTATAGCAAAAATAGTTACTATTAGCAGAAATAACAGGATAAGAAGCACATCTTCAATCATTTTAATCTGCCCCTGAATTGTTTAATTTCTTCTAAATCTGAATCCTCTTCATCATCATCTCTATCCATTATATCTACCTCATATACATTTTAATCTTGATTTAAGGTATAAAATAGGATTAAACATGCTAATCAAAAATTAAATATGGTTATGTGCCTTATAAACTATTTTTGACCTCTATTAAGTAGATCAAAGGGATATATAAAACTTTTGCCGGAATTATTTTGATAAAATTTTCCGGTTTATTGTGAAATATCCTAATTCTTTCAATATTGTAACAAGTGTTATTTAAATTTAACTAAAAGTGTAAAAGAACTACAATTTAATTATATAAGGTTTATTAGAAATAAATAACTTTTTAAAGCCATTTATAATGCTTTCCTCTTTTATCTACCCAATTGTCAACGTCATATTTTCTGATAATCTCTAAATTATGTTATAATAAAATGAATATCTTTAAGCTGATCAAGCAATTCACAATCTCTAAAATCATCACATTCCCAGCAACCTACATAATTCTTCTCTTTGACGTATTTTCTTATTCTACAATCCTTTTTACAGCCGCCTTCAGTGCACACTACTTTGCACTCTAATTTTTTCTTTTTCTTTTAGAACTTCCAGAAATTTAGTATGGTCATTGAATGTTTCATTGGTTTTTGACTTTAATTCACCATATATATGGAATTTAATTTTTTCAAGCAAACTTTCAAGTTCATTTAACAATTCAAACAACCTTTTGTTACTGGGAATACAATCTAAACAGTATAAACCGCAATATGCAGTATATTTATGTGGATTGTCATTTATCACAATTAAAAGTACTTTTTAGCTCTTTAAGAGTTTTATACAATTTATTTAATTTTGATATCTGATCCTTACATTAATTAATGATTTTTGACATAAATGAATTTAAATAAAAATGGGACGTGATTATTATGAAGCCCTATTTCAACCCAGAAATAGAAACCATGCCTCGATATGAGCTTGATGCGCTTGTAGAAGCACGTATAAAATATACGGTTAAATATGCACATGATAATTCCCCTTTTTACAGAAAATGGTTCAGGGAAAACAACATCAAAGTTTCAGATATTAAATCCCACGAGGATTTAAGGGAATTACCCATTATTACAGGCCAAACCATCAGGAAAAAACAGCCCCCAGAAACTGAAGAATTTGAATTTAAGTGTAGTAACAGTGAAATATTTACAATCCACGAAACAAGTGGAACAAGCGGCACACCCAAGGCATTTTTCCTAACATGGGATGACTGGAACAGATACGCTGAAAAATACGCAAGATCATTTACTTCTCAAGGATTCGGAGAGGGAGATCGTGTCGTGGTCTGTGCATCCTATGGAATGAATGTTGGGGCCAGTACAATGACCCTTGCAGCACAAAAAATTGGAATGGCCATAATTCCTGAAGGTAAATGCACATTTCCTGTGCGGATAATTAAAAATTATCAGCCTACAGGAATTGTAGGCAGTATTTTCAAATTTTTACGTCTTGCAAGGCGTATAGAAGCTGAAGGAATTCCACCGCAAGAATCAAGCATAAAAAGATTGATCGCTGGCGGTGAAAGCTTTGCAGAAGAATCAAGAAAGTATTTAGAAGAAATTTGGGAAGTACCGGTTTACAATACTTATGGAAGTACTGAAGGAACCATGTGCGGTGAATGCCAAAAAAAGGTAGGCCTTCATGTGCCTGAAGACCTTGTACACCTTGATGTTTACAACCCGCAGCTTCAAGATTTTGTAGATGAAGGCGAATGCGGTAGAATTGTGCTTACAACTCTTATTCCCCAGGGAGAAAAGACAGGAACTCTTCTTTTAAATTACGATACTGAAGATACAACTGTTGTGGTAGGCAGGGAAAAATGCCCGTGCGGCAGAACCCATATGAGGATAATTAACCCTCAACGCGAAGCAGAAACAGTATGGGTAGCTGGATCGCCTTTTAACAGGGTAGATATTGAGCGCGGAGTTTTCCAGAGAGACAATATGGATTATTTAACCGGAGAATATGAGGCATTTTTATATGGGGATGAAATGGAAACTATTTTAAGGGTAAGTATGGAATGTGTAAAAACTGAAAGGTGCGATAAAGACCTGATTGAAGATAATTTTGTAAAAAGTTTCCTTCAACTCAAACCTGCCCTAAAGCAAGCGTATGAGGATGGAAGTTTTGGCATTGACTTCAATTTTACTGGACCAGGAGGTCTTGAATTCTATAAAGTCAGGGGCCGACCCAAACGTTTGGTTGATCGTCGGTGAAATTTAATTGAATACTTTAAATCTCATTTTTTAAAATAAAATAAAAAAAACTACCTTTAAATACTGGAGAAAAGTCCATGCTTAATGCAGAAACTTATATAACACACCAAAAAGGAATTGGTGGGAAGATAAGAACAATAAATGAAGATTTTTACGTGGAAGAAACACCAGAATCAGAACCAAGTGGTAATGGTCCTAACACATGGTTTTTTATTGAAAAAAATGGTAGAGATACCCTTGATGTTGTACTGGATGTAGCCCGGGAAATGCACATTGACAGAAAAAGAATGGGATTTGCAGGAATGAAGGATAAAAGGGCTGTGACCCGGCAATGGCTCTGTGTGGCTAATTCTGAAGTTGGAGATATAGAAAAACTAAAACATAAGCTTTACAATGTAAAAATTCTCAAGATAATTCCTAATGAAAAAAAATTAAGGATTGGACAGCTTATTGGAAACAAATTCAGGCTGCTTATAAGGGATACAAAAAATCCTGCAAGGGATGCTCAAACTGCAAAGGAGGTACTGTCTGAATTATGCCAGAGGGGAGTTCTCAATTATTATGGCTGGCAGAGATTCGGTAAAAATAGGCCGAATACTCATGTTGTAGGTAAAATGCTTCTTGAAAACGATTTAAAGAAAGTTGTAGATACATATATTGGAAATCCCTATTCTAAAGAGCCTGAACACATAAAAGAAGTGAGAGAGATGTATGATGGGGGGAAACTGGAAGAAGCGCTTGAAGCAATGCCCAGAAGCATGCGCTATGAAAGGATGATGCTTAAAACACTTTTAAAGGAAATGAAAAGGAAAAAAGTTGATGATGTGGCATCTTTAGATGATAGTTCGCTTAAAAGAGTTATAGGAAGCCTTCCCAAACCCTTGCAGAGAATGTTCGTGCATGCATATCAATCTTATCTGTTTAATAAAGTGGTAAGTGAAAGGGCAATGCTTGGAATTGATAAATACGTTGAAGGCGATGTTCTTGTTGATAATGAAGAGCATTTAGTGCATGAATTTGACGATGAAATTGATGAAAGGATTAAAAACTTTGAATTTCATCCTACTGCACCTCTTTTTGGGAGCAAAGTCCCGCTTGCAGGTGGAAAATTAGGTGAAATGGAACAGAAAATTTTGGATGATGAAGGAGTGACCTTAGAAGATTTTAAAGTCCATAAAATGCCTAAGCTTGGAAGCCATGGATTAAGACGCTCAATGCGATTTAAAATATGGGATGTATCGGCTGAAGCTACTGATGAGGGTGTTTTAGTGGAGTTTTCGATTCCAAAGGGCTGCTATGCTACAGCAGTTTTAAGGGAAATAACGAAAAATGAGGTTGTTTAGGGTTTATATCTATATTTAAAAGCCAGAATAGTAAAATAATAATTATTTTATTGTATTTAATTATAAAATAAAATTAAATCTTTAAAATCTTTTTAAGCTCTTTTTTTGCTATTTTCTCTAATTTATTGTCTTTTTTTTGATGTTTAGATTTCTTATGCTTGGATTGCTTTTTAAGCTCCTTTTGAGCTTGTTTTTTTACTTCATCTAGTAAAGACATTTTAGATCACTCCTCTTTTGTCTTCTTATGACATACTGATGGTAAATGGTTTTGGATTCTATTGATTAATAGATATTTTACAATCTCTCTAAAACGGCTTCCATGGATTCAACATACTTAATTTCAATTTTATTGTACGCTGCAAGTCCAATTGCCTTCAAATATCTCTCAACTGCCTTATGAGACGGAGCTTCAACAATATAATAGATTTCATGCTCTAATGGGGGATAAACTGCAGCTATAACCTTAATTTCATGTTTTTTAGCCATTTCATTCTTATTGCTTGCCAATCCTTTTAGTTCTGCTCTTCGTTTATCGTTAAATAAATAGCAGGATTCTGCTGAATGAGACATGTGTGCCAGAAACATCTCCATAAAAATTCACCTCCTTTTTTTTATTATTGCTATATATTTATTAAGATTTATTATTTTCTCTAAAACAAAGTTTCACATTGATCAAAAAATAAAGTAGAGATTTTTGATAACCTACTTAATTTTGCTGGTTTGGTTTCTTTATATTATGATTGCGTTGGATTTATATCTTTATTAGTTTATATGAGTATTATGAAGTCGTTTGATGATTATTTCACGAAGAGGGAGTATGATCGGGTTGGGAAATTGGGTGATAGGTTGGCGGAGGTTGAGCTTCTTATTGATTGGGAAGTTTTCAGGCCGATAATTAGTGAGATGTATAAAAATCGTACTGAACGTGGTGGTAGGCCTAATAATGATAAGATCGTGATGATGAAGATGCTTGTTTTCAATCCCCTCAAAATCTTTGATTATCAGGCCTCTAAAAATCTATGATTTTTGAAGGGCTTTAAAAATCCTGAAATAACTCCCAATAGCCAGATTTCTAAACGGTGGCTACAATAGTTATATAAAAAACCATTGTGGAGCTCATGTTGATGCTCCAGGCCACTTTATTAATGGAGGCAGAAACATATCTGATTACAGTGTAGATGAAACTTGTTTTTAACCATCCATTAATCATGGATTTACCTAAAAATCGGAATGAAGTCATAAAAACTGGAAGAAATTCCTGAAATTAATTTAGAGGGTAAGGACTGCATCATTTTTCGTACAGGTTTTGAAAAATACAGAAAAGACGATCCTGATATCTATTTAATACTTAATCCTGGAATTGACCCCGATTTAATTTACCTGATTAGAAAAAGCCAATCCACAGATTAGATGGATTGAAATAGATTGAGTTTCAATTTCAAGATTCATAAGACCAGAACATGGAAAAAAAGCCCATTTTAATACATTTATGGAAAAATAAGAACTATGAAAGCCACTGGTTTAGTTGAGGACATGAAATTGATGATATTAAAGATTTGGGGGCTCAATTAAAACTATTATTGTTGTCCCCTGGCAGATAAAAGGAATTGACAGTGCTCCGTGTACTGTAATGCTAAAATAATAAAGAAGTTTTAATAATTCATTCTTTTACATATTCTTCAGGATTTTCATCAAAGACTTTTTTACAGCCTGGAGCGCAAAAATAGTATTTTTTACCTTTATATTCACTTTCAAATTTTGCATTTTCCTCATCAACTTCCATTTTGCATACAGGATCTACAGCCATTTTATCACCTCGTTCTTTTAATATAACTTATTCATGATATTGAATTTTAACCCTTTTAAGCCGAGCGGAATTGGTAACAACTGTAAGTGAGCTTAATGCCATTGCAGCAGCAGCTATAATTGGATTTAAAAGTCCAACTGCTGCAAGAGGTATCGCTGCACTGTTATAAAAGAATGCCCAGAATAAATTCTGCCTGATTTTTTTCATAGTTTCCTTACTTAACTTTATCCCAGCTATGACATCCCTTAAATCGTCCTTAATGAGAATTATCCCGCCTGTTTCCTTAGCTACATCTGTCCCTGAACCTAATGCTATGCCTATATCTGCTTGGGCAAGTGCTGGAGCATCATTTACTCCATCACCGACCATTGCTACAATATTTCCTTCATCCTGGAGTTCTTTAATTACATCAAGCTTTTCATGGGGAAGAACATTGGCAAAGACCCTTTCAATTCCAATTTGTTTAGCTATTGCGTTTGCAGTATGTTCATTATCTCCTGTAAGCATTATTGGTTCAATATTGAGCTTATTAAGCTCAGTTATGACTTCACCGGAATGAGGTTTGAGGGTATCGGCAATAGCAATCAATCCAAGAAGATTTTTACCTAATCCAATAAGTACCACAGTTTTTCCTTCAGCCTCTAATGACTCAATATTCTTTTCTAAGCCAATTTCTATTCCTTCTTTAGCCATCATTTTACGATTTCCTATAATGATAGCTTCATTATCATATATAGCTTTGATTCCATGTCCTGGAATTGTTTCAAAGTTAGTAGCACCTCCAAATTGCATCTCAAGGGAAGCAGCTTTCTTAATTATGGCTTCTGCAAGGGGATGTTCAGATCCTTTTTCAGCAGCAGCGGCAATTCTTATAATTTCTTTTTCATCTGCACCAATTATATCAGTAACTTCTGGGTTTCCCTTTGTAAGTGTACCTGTTTTGTCAAAAACCACTTTATTTAATTTATATGCACTTTCAAGGTATTCTCCACCTCTTATTAATACTCCATAGTCAGCTCCTTTACCTACTCCCACCATGAGTGCTGCAGGGGTGGCTATACCAAGGGCACATGGGCATGATACAATGAGAACTGCAACAAAAGACAATAGTCCAAGTGTGAAGTTACCTAAAGCAAATGTCCAGAAAAGAAATGAAACTGTGGCAATTGAAACCACTGCAGGAACAAAATAGGCACTTACACGATCTGCAAGTCTTTGAATTGGAGCGCTTGATGCCTGTGCATCCTCTACAAGCTTTACTATTTGCATTAGCGTGGTTTCTAAGCCAACTTTGGTGGCTTGAAATTTAATTAATCCATTTTTGTTTATTGTAGCACCGATTACTTCATTACCTTCTTTTTTAGATACGGGAAGGCTCTCTCCAGTAACGACAGATTCATCTACTGAACTTGCACCTTCAACTACCACTCCATCCACAGGTATCTTTTCACCAGGTCTTACCACAACTATTTCACCAGGCATAATTTGCTCTGCAAGTATTTCAACTTCTTCTCCATTTCTTATTACATGCGCAGCTTTTGGTCTAAGATCTAAAAGCCTTCTAACTGCTGCTGAACTTCGCTGCCTGATATAGTCTTCCATAAACTTACCAAGCAGTACAAATGCTATTATAACTGCAGATACTTCAAAGTAAACATCTGTTTGTGGTACTGGTAATGCTCCTGGGAAAAAGAGCACAAATGAACTGTATCCCCATGCTGTTAGGGTCCCCATTGCAACGAGGAAGTCCATATTTAAAGCTCTGTTTCGAACTGCATGATATGCACCTTTATAGAAGGTCCAGCCTCCTATAAACTGGATTGGAGTTGTAAGTAAAAAGAGCCAGTATCCCCATGTAAACCAGGGTAATGTAGGAATAGGGGCCCAGCTTATTAATGAAACTCCAGCAGCAAGGGTAAGTGTTGCAATTACCCTTAATAGTGCAATTAAAAAGACTCCAGATAGGGCTATTGTTACCCGTCGCCTCATTTTCTTTAATTCATCTTCTGGAGATTCAAAACGCTTTAAAGACTCTTCATCACAGAAATAATATTCTCTACCACCAAACTCTTTTTTAATGGCTTTGGATTTTTCTATCCTCATACCTGTAACAGGATCTGTTGCAAATTTATCAGAATCATCACTTCTAAAGAATGCTTTATATCCTGTATCTTCTATTATTTGAACAATCTTCCCTTTTGGCACCTTTTCAGGGTCGTATCTTACAATAGCAGTACCAGTTGCAAAGCTTACTTTGGCATCAACAATACCATCTTCTTTTTTAAGGATTTTTTCAATATTTTGAGCACATGCAGTACAATGCATCCCTGTTACTATAAGTTCTAATGTAGTTTTTTTGGTTCCATCTTCTGGAATTATCTGGTCTTCATACTCTTCTTCTAGTACTATAGGACACGCTTTTTCATTAGAATCTGGTATTAGTTCAATAGATTTATCTTCTGCCATTTTTCAACTTCCTATTAGGGATTTCCACTGTTTTAATTATGTAAATTAAAGTATATAACTATTGTTAATAAATATAAATTGATTCTTTAATTTATTCAAGTTCTATCTTAATTCCGCCAATTATTGGAGCTAATAAATTATAAATAAATACAGCCAAAGCAATAATCAGGAGACCACATATGAACATCATTATTGGCATGATCACGACAAAGTATGGTGTTTGTCATG
Source organism: Methanobacterium sp. UBA176 (assembly GCA_002505765.1). Taxonomy (GTDB): domain Archaea; phylum Methanobacteriota; class Methanobacteria; order Methanobacteriales; family Methanobacteriaceae; genus Methanobacterium_D. The sequence goes on from DAVZ01000007.1 coordinate 31,077, forward strand.
TCCGAATACACAATATGATTCATCATAGACATATTGAGAAATGGCATTATTGAATAAACTGAAACTACGCCATTATAATACCAACAACAAGCATTATGATTGCCAGAACTAATGCTACTATCAATACAAAAGACAAAACCGGAATTGATCTTATTTCTTTTATCACTATAATATCACCTTTTAATATATAATTTTTGAAATAAAAAAATTTTATGATTTGGTGATTATTTTTGACTCTATTTCATCCACAATTTTTGATATTTTAACTGAAATATCTGATTCGGGATCCTTAATTACTACAGGAGTCCCAGTATCTGATGAAACTGGCGTTTCTACGTTTAAAGGTAATTTTCCAAGGAAAGGAACATCCATTTTTTTGGCCATTTGTTCACCGTTTCCTGAACCGAATATATGAACTTCTTCTTGACAATGAGGGCAGATAAACCCAGACATATTCTCAATAATGCCAATTACGGGAACTTTAGAATTTAGAACAAGATTAATACCCTTTCTAACATCTTCCTGCAAGGGCTATTACGGTAAGTCCTGTTGCAAAACGATCCGCCAGATTTTGCGTGCGTGATTTACTTCCCTGAG
>DAVZ01000046.1 GCA_002505765.1 Methanobacterium sp. UBA176
ATATATTCTACCAAGTATCTGAAAATTACAGCGATATTGAAACTGACGATCGATATGTGGATGCTACAGCGATGTTTTTAATTACAAACCCTTATATGTTCGATGTAATAGTAACCACAAATCTATACGGCGATATCCTCTCAGATGAAGGAGCAGGACTTGTAGGAGGATTAGGATTAGCTCCTTCTGCAAATATTGGGAAATATCACGGCTTATTTGAACCAGTACACGGATCAGCACCAGATATGGCAGGAAAAAGTACAGCAAATCCCTCTGCCATGATACTTTCTGCTGTTATGATGCTTAATTACCTTAAAGAATATGAAGCAGCATGGAATGTTGAAAATGCTCTAATTCAGGTATTAAGAGATGGAAAAATATTAACTCCTGATTTAGGGGGAGATTATTCTACATTTGAAATGGCAAATGAGGTTAAGAAGAAATTAGAGGGTAAATAGCTATTAAAAATTTTATTTTTAGGATAATATTAAATTATCAACTATATCAATATAAATGAACTCTTTTTAGTTTATATTGAACTATGGGCAATTTAAACTAATTTAATGTATATAATTAGTTTTAATGGCTTGATAAGCCTCAAAAAATCATATTTAAAGCTTTCTAAATGCTTATAATAAATCATAATTCTGGGTTGAAAGTTATATAGTAAGTTTTATATTGTTACAAAAACATATTTTCTATAGAGTTAAGGGTTATATAAACTATGTTAAGGTTTTTAAGTCATTGAACTTAAAATTATCCAAAATAACATACCAGAACTGCCTTTAATCAGCTATTAAGATATTTTAAAGATTTTTATGATAATGGAGGTGTTTTTTTATGAAAACTACAATTAGTGTAATTAAAGCAGATGTAGGAAGTATTGCAGGACATGGATTAGCTCATCCAGCCCTGCTTGCAAAGTGTGAAGAGCTTCTTGGCAAGGCAAAGGAAGAAGATTTACTTATAGACTATTATGTAACAAATTGTGGTGACGACACAGAATTAATAATGACCCATAGACAGGGCGAAGAAAACGAAGAAATACATAATTTAGCATGGAATGCATTTATTGAAGCAACAGCAGTTGCAAAAGAGTTGAAACTTTATGGTGCAGGTCAGGACCTTCTTTCTGACACATTTTCAGGAAACATTAAGGGAATGGGGCCAGGAGTAGCCGAAATGGAATTTAAAGAAAGGGGGAGTGACCCGGTTATTGTTTTCTGTTGTGATAAAACAGAACCAGGCGCATTTAACATGCCTCTTTTTAAAATGTTTGCAGACCCATTTACTACAGCAGGACTCATTATTGACCCATCACTCCATGGTGGATTCGAATTTGAAATATTCGACGTCATGGAACATAAAAAAGTAAAAATGTCATGTCCAGACGAAATGTATGATTTACTTGCACTTTTAGGTACCATCAGTAGATATGTCATAAAACGTATTAGAAGAAGAAGTGACAACGAAATAGCAGCATCAGTGAGTACAGAAAGATTAAATCTTTTAGCAGGTAAATATGTGGGTAAAGACGACCCTGTTGCAGTAGTAAGATCACAATCAGGATTCCCTGCAGCCGGGGAAGTTGTTGAACCATTTGCATTTCCACACCTCGTTGGTGGGTGGATGAGAGGCTCACACAACGGTCCATTAATGCCTGTTGCCCAGAAAAATGCATATCCTGTAAGATTTGATGGACCTCCACGAGTAATGGCTCTCGGATTCCAGATAGCTGACGGTGAATTGGTGGGTCCAGCAGATATGTTTGATGACCCTGCATACGACAGATCAAGAGCTCTTGCATCTGAAATTGCTGAATACATGAGAAGGCACGGTCCTTTCGAGCCACACAGACTTCCTGCAGACGAAATGGAGTACACAACACTCCCTGGAGTCATGGAAAAACTGGAAGGAAGATTTGAGGATATTGAATAACTCACTAACAAAAGTAAAAATTACGCATTTGAGCTTCATATATTTATGAAGCCAAAAACCTTTTTTTCATTTAAAAAACAATTTAGAAGGATTTTCCATACACATTTTATTGATATCTCGTTTATTAACCCCATACTTCAGCATGGAATTTATAAACATCTTCATTCCTTCTACAGGCTTTGGATTATGCGCCTGACCAAAATCAGTGGCCATAATGCATCTTTCAGCTCTAACTTCTTTTATTGCATCTGCAATTACTTCAGGTTGTAAGTTGCCATGCTTTTCCATGCAGGAAACAAAACAGTGCTCAAGATATGCGTATCTGGCCATTTCCTTTTGTTCCTCAATATCTGCACCTACAACTGCTGTTAACGGATGATTTATAAGTATTTTTCTGATTCCATGGCTTCTTGCATAATCAAGAAGTAAAAATATTATATCCGGCTTTAAATGCCCTGTAGCAAGAACCAGATCATTTTCACCGATTATGCTGAGGATTTCTTCAGTATTTTCATAGCTTACATTTATTTCTGCAGCAGAAACTGTTGGAAACCATATTATTTTGCCTCCAAGCCTTGATGTGACCCTAACAGCTTCTGGATTAAGTCCTCCAACGGTTGAATTTAAACATACTCCACCAATTACTTTAAAACCAGATATGGCTTCTGCAATGGCCGCTCTTCCTGCAGTAGGTTCTAAATGGGATTTTATAACAATAGCCTGCATTTTTTCCTTTTTTGCTTCTACTGCAGCTTCAACATCGTTTAAAATTCTTGATTTAATATCTGGGGCAGTGTGGATATGCGTATCCATGAAACCTTCCAGTGAATATTCCTTATTTACCATGAAAATCCTTTAAAATTAATTCTGGCTTTATGGGCTGATTTTCTTTTTAACTTCTTTGTATAGATTATTGCCGTGAGAATCCATTGCCACAACAAGAGGTCCGAAATTTTTAACTTCAAGCTCCCAGATAGCTTCAGGAACTCCTAAGTCGATCCAGTTAACCCCTTTTACTTCCAAAATTGATTTAACATAAAGGGCTGCACATCCCCCCACTGCAGCGAGGTACACAGCTTCATTTTCAATTAAAGCAGTTTCGGTTTTCTCATCCATACCTCCCTTTCCTATAATTGCGCTTACTCCTAATTTTAAAACATCTGGAGAGTATGGATTCATCCTGGTACTTGTAGTTGGCCCAACAGCTATCATTTTATAGTCTTTTCCAGATGTGGATTTAATTATGGGTCCTGCATGAAAAAGAGCTGCTCCTTTAAGATCCACTGGTGATCCTTCTTCTAAAATCCTCTGATGGGCTCTGTCTCTTGCAGTATAAATAGTCCCTGATAAATATACAGTATCTCCGGCTTTCAATTTTTTAATGTCTGTTTTAGAAAGCGGTGTTTTTAATTTTTTTTCCATAAATTCACCTGTTGATTCATAAATTTTAGAAAGATTTTGAATTTATTAAAATAATTTCTATTCGATAATGTTATAATTAAATAAGTATAATAGCTACTTATTATCTTATCGAATTCAAGCGTTTCAGAGGTAACTTTATGTCAAATGTAAATAAGCTGGTTGGGCTTACCAGATACATCATGGTACTTCCATCAACAAGGGCATCGCTTTTTGGTATGGTTTTTTCAAGTTTTATTATAGGATGTATAGTATCTTTAATGGAACCAGCAGATACAGATTCTATACTGCGAAGTATTTTCTACGGTGGTTCTACAGGATTTTTAATATTTGGATTAACCTCCATAATGAGCGGAGGGTTAACACAGCCCCTTATAAATTCTTTTAATGGTAGATACATGAAAATGAAACAATCAATGTTCCTTGCTTTCATTTCCATGATGATTGTGGGTATTATTTATATATTGGGGAGTCTTGCAACTCTTGTTTCCTCATATAACCATAATTATACCCTTGATTCATTAATATTTGGTACTGTTATTATATTTGCATTCAGAACTATCACTTTATGGGGAACGTCAAATATAAACCTTTTAAAATCTATTTCAGCAGCTATGATTCAACCAGCACTTATTCTAAGCATGTTGATTGTAATTGTATCCCTAACCAGTTTAACCACCAATATAGGTAATTTCAGTTTCGTAGCTCTGCTTTTTAAGATTTTTATAGCTTCATTAATACTCATGTTCGCTATTTACTCTTTTGTAACAGTTTTAGAATCTCCTATGAGAAGAAACCTTGGAATAGGGGGTCTTGAACTTTTAAGTCTGGCCATAGCCCATATTACTGAAGGTTCAAAGGCAATGGAAACATTATTTGACGATATGGGAGAGCCGATAGATACCTTAATTGGGATCATAAGTTTTAAAAACGATAAGGGGATTAAAGCTCTCTTTTTAACTCCATATATCCATCCCGGACCCATAGGAAACATTGGAGGTGGAAACATGCCCACAATTCTTGCCAATAAATTTGATACATTTACTATGGTCTCTCACGGGCCATCAACCCATGATTTTAATCCAGTATCATCAAAAGAACTGAATAAAGTGGAAATAATCATCAAAAACGCATTAAAAAATATGAATTATTCTAATAGTGCCAGTAAGTTTTACAGGGTTCAAAATAGGAATGCAAAGATTGGTTTACAATTTTTTAACCATGATCTGTTGATGCTTGCCACATTTGCACCAAGGGGATTCGATGATATGGATTTTGGTATTGGACTTGCCATTGCTAACCTTGCCAAAGCAAAGTGCGATGCACAAAATGTCATGGTTGTTGATTGCCATAATTCTTTTAAAGAGGATGGGAGAATTTTACCAGGAAATAAGGAAGTATTTGAACTTATGGGTGCAGTTGAAAAAATTAAAACCCCTGAAAGGGATAATGGAATTAAGTTAGGTTGTGCGGCGGATCTGCTTGAAAATTTCTCTAAAGACGATGGTATTGGTCAAAGTGGAATAAAAGTAATGGTTGTCCAGGTTGGAGGTCAAAAAACAGCATACATACTCCTGGATTCCAATAATATGGTTGAAGGTTTTAGAGAACAGATAATTGGAGAAGTACAGAAATTAGGAATTGATTGTGGAGAGGTAATGACCACAGATACCCACTTTGTAAACACACTATCTGGAGGTCATAACCCGGTGGGAGGCGTAAAGAGGCACGAAATAATAAATTATATACTTAATTGCACAAAAAAGGCTTTAAATGATTTGGAAGATGTTTCTGTAGCTTCCAAGGTGTGTAACATTGAAGATCTAAAGACAATGGGGCCAACTACAGCAACTGAACTTGTAACTACCATAAGCTCTATAATAGCTGTAAGCAGGATTTTCGCACCCCTGGTATTTTTATTTGCCATAATATCTGTTTTTATATGGCTGTTCTACTGGGCATTTTAATGAGTTCACTGTCTTAAAATAATGAATTATTTTATTTTTTCAAATAAATTTTTAATTAAAAAAGAAGGGATAAATTAAAGATTATAAAAGATCACCCATACCATAATCCAAACGAAAAAGAAGGGAACTATACCGCTCCAGAGCCAGCCTTTTGCTCCACCAACTTTTTCTTTACCAAATAGTCTTTCTGATGCCTGGCCCATTGCATAGAGAATAATTAATGCCACTAAAACGGCTAAAACTTCATTTCTTCCTATTCCTGCAATGGCTCCGGTTGATAATAAGAATGATAAATAACCTGCAACTATACCTGCAACTGCGTGAATTGCAGCCATTTTTCCATCAACATCCATAATATGCCTCCTTACTAAAATATATCCTGTAGTTATTTTAACTTCATATTCATAATTTAGAATTACACAAATTTCTATATCGATGACTTTTAATTTATGTTCTAACAAAGAGTATTTATAATTAGAAATAGCTCATTATATACTTTGGTAAGGTTACTAATAAATGTTTTATCAATACTGGATAATTTTTAATTTAAATATGTTATTTAATGACCATAAATAATTTTTAATGCTAATCATGGTGTTATAAAATGAAGAATATGTCTAATGTAGATGTTTTTGCTATTTGCACAGAATTAAAGGAATCTTTAATTGGCGCCAGGGTTGATAAGGCCTACCAGCCTACAAAGGACACAGTTTTAATAAGATTTCACGTGCCCACTAAAGGGAGAGTCGATATTGTCTTTCAGGCGGGTATAAGAGTCCATACAACCCAGTATCCTTTATCAAATCCTAAAATACCTCCTAATTTTCCAATGCTCCTTAGAAAATACATTAAAGGAGCAACCGTGGAGGATGTAAGGCAATATAATTTCGATAGAATAATGGAGATTCAGGTAAAAAAAGAGCATAGATATACTTTAGTGGTTGAATTATTCGCCAAAGGTAATATTATACTTTTAAACGAGGAAGGTACAATAATTTTACCTTTAAAACGTAAAATGTGGAGTGACAGAAAAATTTCTTCTAAAGAGGTGTATAAATATCCTCCAAAAAGAGGTATAAACCCTTTAAAGCTTGAAAAAGAACAGCTAAAAGAAATATTCCAGAATTCTGATTCTGATGTAATAAGGACACTTGCAAGAAGCGGTTTAGGGGGAATTTATGCAGAAGAGATTATTTTGAGGTCTGATGTTCAAAAAGAGCTAGCTGCAGCAGAGCTTAAAGAGGAAGACCTTGATTCAATTTATAAAGCAATTTATGAACTTTTTGAACCCCTTAGATCATCTAAATTCAACCCTCAAATAATTTCTAATGGAAAAGAGGATGTATTGCCTCTTGATCTCAAGTTGTATGAAGAATACTCAAAGGAAACTTATCCAAGTTACAATGAGGCTGCTGATGAATTTTTCAGCAGTAAGGTTAGGGAAGATATTAAAACTGAATATGAAGGGATATGGGGTTCTGAGCTTAAAAAGTACGAAAAAAGACTGAGAATTCAGGAGGAGACCCTTCAAAAATTCCATAGGACTGTAAAGGATTCCCAAAAAAAGGGAGAGCTAATATATTCCAACTACGTTAAAATTCAAAACATTCTGGATATAATAAAAAAGGCAAGGGAAAAATATTCATGGAATGAAATAGCTTTAAAACTTAAAGCTGCCAAAAAACAGGGACTTGAAGAGGCTGATATTATTGAATCCCTTGATAAAATGGGTAATTTAACCTTAAAATTTGATGATACAGTAATAATTATCGATTCAAAAAAAGAAATACCTGAAAACACTGAAATATACTACGAAAAAGCAAAAAAAGCCAAAAAGAAGATAAATGGGGTTCATATTGCCATTGAAAAGACTAAAAAAGAAATTGAAAAGGCAAGGAATAAAAAAGAAATGGAAATGGAAAGAATTACTTTACCACAAAAAAGAGTTAAAAAGAAACTTAAATGGTTTGAAAAGCTTCGATGGTTCCTGTCATCTGATGGATTTTTAGTTATAGGGGGTAGAGATGCAAATTCCAATGAAATTGTCGTTAAAAAATATATGGAAAACAACGACATCTATTTTCACTCAGATATACATGGAGCCTCTTCAGTTGTAATAAAAAGTGATGGTAGGGAAATTTCTGAAACCACCATTAATGAAACAGCATCATTTGCGGCTTCATTTTCCAGTGCATGGACTAAGGGCTTTTCATCACAGGATGTTTACTGGGTAAAGCCAGAACAGGTTTCAAAGACTCCAGAACCAGGCGAATTCGTTGCGAAAGGTGCATTCGTAATCCGCGGGTCTAAAAATTATGTAAGAGCGGCTACACTTTTAATTGCTGTGGGAATAGTTGATTATGAAGGTGAAAGAATAATGGCCGGCCCTGTGGATGCTGTAAAAAAACATACAGATAATTACGTGATAATAAAACCAGGTTACACTAAAAAAGAATCAATTGCAAGGGAAATACGACATAGAATAGATAAAAACTCAATTTTAACTTTAGAAGATGTAATAAGGGTTTTACCATCTGGTAAATGTGATATAGTGGATGAAAGAGATATAAGACGAAGATAGGTAATTTTACTCCTTAAAGGTCAGTTTGAAAAATGCCCCATTTTCATCATTTTTAATTTCTATTTCTCCACTAAGCTGGGATCTTAATCCATCTACAAGACGCAAACCAAGAGTTTCAATGTTGTTTATGTCCAGATCGTCAGGATAACCAATCCCATTGTCCCTTACCATCATCTGACAGATATCTCCATTATCGTGTATAATTATGCTAATTGTACCCTCTTTTGAAAGGGATCTTTCTTTAGAACTGGCAAATGTACCATTTGCTGGTCCGCGGACGTAGTCCGCCGGAAATGCATGTTTAATTGAATTGGTTAGAAGTTCATTTATAATTAGTCCGCAGGGGAGTGCTTTGTTAATATCTAAGAATACATCATCAACATTTATATCCAATTTAATATTGGAGCTCACCCCGTATGATTTATAAAGATCTACAGCTATATGTGGGATATAATCTGCTAGATTAATTTTTGATATATCTTCTGACTGATAAAGTTTCTCATGGAGAAGTGCTATGGATTTAACCCGGTTTTGAATCTCTCGAAATGTTTCGGATGTTTCTGGATCGTTTAAATGATTTGATTGAAGATTTATAAGGGAACTTATTATCTGCAGATTGTTTTTTACTCTATGGTGAATTTCCCTTAGGAGCACTTCTTTTTCTTTAAGGGATTTTCTTATTTCATATTCGGCATTTTTCTGGTCACTTATATCTTGAAGGGTTTCCACAGCGCCAATGATTTCACCTTTGGAGTTTTTAATGGTGGCTGCAGTTAAATGAAGCCATGCGCCATTTTCACCCATTGATGGGAAAAAGTCTATTGCTTCGCAGGCATCGTCTAATACCATGGATTTTTTATAATTATCATTGAAATATATAGGAATGTCATCAAATTGGCTATCAACAAGAAGATCAGCCATGCAAGGCCTTTCTTCATTATAAAAGGCTTTCCAGTGATTTTTGGTGCCTATGATTTCATTGATGTGTATATTACTTTGAGCTTCCAGTGCCTTATTCCAGTAAACCACCCTGTGATCTGCATCTATAACAAATTGTGGAACTGGAGAATAGTGTATTATGTCCTTTAGTTTTTTTTCACTTTCTTGAAGTTCCTCTTCCAGATGCTTTCTTCTTGAAATTTCCATTTTTAAATCATGGTTTGCTTCTTCAAGTTCTTTTGTACGTTCTTTAACCTTTTTTTCAAGTTCTACATGGGCCTTTAGAAGCGATTCTTCTGCCTTCTTGCGTTCTGCTCTTTCTTTAGCTTCTTCCAGGGCACGCTGTATAGCAGGAACTAATTTTGAAAGGTTATTTTTAAAGATATAATCCGTTGCTCCATTTTTAATCATTTCAACGGCAAATTCTTCCCCTATCTTACCACTTACAAAAAAGAATGGAATTTCAGGATTTTTCTTCTTTACAATTTCTAATGCCGAAATACCGTTAAAAGAGGGAAGGGAGTGATCAGCAAGTATAATATCAGGAGGGTTTTCATTAAGTCCCTGGATGAATGTTTCTTCAGTTTCTACAATTGTTGATGTAAATTCAAGCCCTTCGTGGCGTAGTTCATATTCAATTAATTCAGCATCATATACCGAATCTTCAAGAATTAAAACTTTAAGTTTTTCTATCATAATGTCCTCCTATTCGGGGGATTTGTTAAGGAGCATCCAGTATAACCCAAGGGTCGAAACTGCCTCTGTGAACTCGTCAAATTCCACTGGTTTGCTTACGTAGCTATTCACACCCAGATTGTAGCTTTCTACAATATCTTTATCTTCCTTGGATGATGTTAAGACCACCACTGGAATTTTATTTGTTCTTTCATCTGCCTTGAGTATACGCAGTACTTCCATTCCATCTACTTTGGGCATTCTCAAATCAAGAAGGACTAATTTGGGTAGTTCATGCATTTCTCTTTGGGTGTATCTCCCAGTTGCAAATATAAATTCAAGAGCTTCTTCCCCATCTTTAACCCATACCAAATTGTTAGCAAGGTTATTTTTCTTTAATGCCCTCATGGTAAGTTCGGCATCTGTTTCATTATCTTCAACTAAAAGGACTTCGATTTCATTAAAAGCCATTTTCTTTACTCCTGATCGTATAGATTAGTTTTTTTATTATTTTGGAAGCCGTCGAACACGAAGCATTCAAAAACTTCGTTTTTGATGCGGCAAAATTCTTTGAATTTTCCAGTGTTCGGGCAACCAAAAACTAAGTTTTTGGTAAGGAGAAATAAAAGGTTGCTCCTTTATTCAGCTTTCCTTCTCCCCAAACAGCGCCTCCATGTCTTCTAATTACTCTTTGAACAATGGAAAGCCCTACTCCAGTTCCTTCAAATTCAGTTGCTCCATGCAGCCTCTGAAATAAACCGAAGAGTTTTTCAGAGTACTTCATATCAAAACCTACACCATTATCCTTTATATAATAAATATTCATATTTTTCCCATTCTCTGCCCCTACTTCAATTATTCTTTCCTCTTTAGGAGCTGTGAATTTAATGGAATTGGCAATAAGGTTGTTTAGAATTTGCTGTATAAGTGCCCTATCCCCATAGCAATTGGGAACTGATTTAAGTACAAGATGTACATTTTGAGCTTCAGATGATAATTTTTGCTCCTGGAAAACATTTCTGACAAGAGCTTCCATGTCTATTTGTGTGAATTTCATCTCCTGCCGACTTGCACGGGATAATAGAAGAATATCATCTATAAGCTGCCCCATTTTTTTAGTATTTTCTCTGATGATTCCTAAAAGCCTTTTACCTTCACTATCAAGCTTTTCTTCATAATCTTCCATTACAATGCGTGAAAAACCATCAATTGCTCTAAGAGGGACTCTAAGATCGTGTGAAACTGAATATGCAAAGGCTTCAAGCTCATTATTAGCATCCTCCAGGTTTTCTGTTCGTTTCTTTAGTTTTTCATTCATTTCATTAAGAATTCTAACCTTTTCAATCCTTTCAAATAGAAAAGCAACCATTATAACGGTTAACATTACCATGACCAGCCGATAATATGCTTCGGTAAACGCCGCCCCTAAAATGAATGAAAGAGCCTGAATAAAAACCAGAATACCTATAAGAAGCGCTGGCGCCAGCCATGTTCTTTTTTTCCACCAGAAAGAAACCATTAATATAGAAAAGGGATAAAATGCATTAATACTGCTTCTATTGGTAGAATAATATGATAAGATACAAAAAATGCATAATAATGTAATTGCAGCGGTTATTCTAAACAATTGCCTGTCCATTACCTTAGTTGACAAGTTTTCACCTGAATTATATTTAATCATGTATTTTAGGTTTTTAAGCCATTCAAAGATAATTATACAATAATATCATCAAGATTACTCCAAGAAATATTATATACAGACATTACTTAAATGTATTTGTTTTAAGAAGCAGGTAGGGATTAAACAGAATGAATTATCTAATACAAAATCTAAAGGATATCTTAAAAGAGTAAAATTTTATTATTAATTTTTTTAGACTATGAAATGAGTAAAATCTGATTTTTTTTACCTTAATAAATGAAAAACATAAATTAAACTTTATAAAGACCTGTCATCTTTAATCTTTTTCTTTAGGAGGAAATTAATATCAATTAAATACTTTCCTTCCTCATCTGAGACGATTATTGAATCATCCTCTAAAAGAGATGGAAGGTCAACTTCATATATGCCATGATCGTGAACCATAATGGTTTCAATGGATTTTCCCGTGGGTTTTTCTTTTTTATCGGGCTTTTTGGAGGGATGATATTCAAAAAAATGGCTACCACATTCTGGACATCCTTTTAAAATGTCTTCTGGTTCACCTTTAAATAGAGCACCGCATTTAATGCATAGATGCACCGGTATCACCAAGATTTGCAATCATTGAAAGGAAATTAGACTTTTTCTTAACTGTGCTCATTATATTTGCAGGTCCAATGATGGTTAATCCCACAGTCTTCTTTCTTGAAAGGCCAAAAAAAGAGACCTTATCCTTTTCAAGTGTATAGATATCGATTCCAACGAAATTTTCAATGTCTATCTCTCTCATTGTGGTTTCTATTAGTTCGGCTTCTTCTTCAGGAGTTAATCCTCCTTCCAGGACTATTAAATCCCCGTCTTTCACTCTATCAACGATCATTGATACCTTTTCCATGCTGCTGCGGGAAATAAGAGCGTCTGAAGATAGAAAATCCATTTTTAAGCTGTTCATTTTTATACCTCAGGAACCATATATTTTTTTATCTAAATCTTTTAACCATAGCATCATAGAGATTTCCTGTATTCTCGCCATGCAAGGCCGAAATCGGCACTACAGTATGTTGAGGGAATACAGAAGTGATCCTTTCAGGAGCAGCCTCAGGAATGTCAATTTTATTGGCAACAATTACAAAAGGTATTTTCCTGGCTTCTAAATTCCCAATAATAGTGATATTTGCCTGGGTAAGGGGGTCTTCTGTTGAGTCTATAACTAAAAGTACACCAGTAACATCATCTAACCATTTAATTGCTTCGATAATTCCCTTTGTAGCTTCTTTCGCCCTTTCTTTTGCCTCCACCTCAGAAAGACCATATTCAAGGAAATTTTTATAATCTATTTTGGTGGCTATTCCAGGAGTATCAATAATATCAAAGTCAAGTTCAACCCCATTTTGATTTATACTAACATGTTCCTGTTTATATACCCTTCTTGTTTCATGAGGTATCTCTGATGTGAGTCCAAGGGGTTTTCCAAGCCAGTCATTAGTCATTGTATTTGCTAATGTGGTTTTTCCAGAGTTAGGGTGACCATATAATCCTATCTTTAATTTTTTACCTTTTCCAAGCAGTCTGTTTAAGAATCTTCTGAAAATGCTCTGCATTTTATCACTCTTCATATATTTGGCCAGGTTCAAGGATAACAACCTTTGTTTCTTTCTTTAATGATTCAACCCTTCGGGCAAAATCTTCAGGGTCCTGTTTAATAACAGGGAATGTATTGTAATGCATGGGAATAACAATTTCAGGATTAATCCATTCTGCAGCTATTGAAGCTTCAAATGGGCCCATTGTATATCTATCTCCAATTGGGAGCAGAGCTATTTGAGGTTTGTAAATATCCCTCACTACTGTTTTCATATCTCCAAAGAGGCCAGTATCGCCTGAATGATAAATTTTTCTACCGTTTTCAAGAGTTAATATATAACCACAAGAACTGCCTCCAGCCCCTATTTCATCAATAAAATCCATATCTGATGAATGATTAGAATTTAACATGGTTATAGTAATATTATGAATTTTAACGGATCCACCTATATTCATTCCAATTGCTTCTAAACCCTGTTTAGCAAGATAGACAGAATGTTCATGATTTGCAACAATTACCGCTCCTGTCCTATTTGCTATCTCCATGGTGTCTCCAAAATGATCTGTATGGCCATGGGTAACACAGATTACATCTGCATCAACTTCTTCCACAGTAACAGGGCAAACAGGGTTATTACTTATGAAGGGGTCAGTAAGAATCTTTAAATCTTCACTGGACATGATTTCAAAAGCTGAATGTCCTAACCACCTTATTTGCATAATTAATCTATGACTCCTATTGATTTATTTGAAGTTCTATATCTTTAGAGAGTTTCCAAGCTTCATCAAACATTCTCTCTATTTCTTCAATGGACTTCATATCTTTATAGATTACCCCTACTTCAAAACTTTCATAAATCGGGTCTGTTGAAATTATCAGGCCGTTTTCAGCATCTGCTACAATTGCAACAGTGTGAACATGGGGCATGGTTCTTATTTTAACGTTGTTGTCCATTAATAGCTTGATGAGCTCAACGGATGCATCATCATCTAAACTTGCTTCCTGAATAATCATTTTACTTTCTGTTTCCATGAATTTCTTAAGGGAGCTAACCTCTATGTTACGAACCCATGGGTACATCATCAATATCTTTTCATTAGCCTTTAAAATTGTATCCTGCATTGTTTCCTGTACATCACCTGCATCGAAGGACCATATTATGCTTGGATCCTTTGATTCAGATTTAATTTGATTCAGGGTACCTTTAAAGGAATCTAACCTTTCTTCAATGAGATTTTCAATGTCTTTAGCATTTTTTATGTAATTTTCCTTTAATCTGTCCAGTCTATTTTTTACAAATTCGTCCTCATCATCCCTGGAAATGGGTTTCATCTGGTCTCCAACTATTGATTTTGGCTTTATCTTATGTTTTTCAGGAGTTTCTGCAACTGTTTTATCCTCTTCTTTTTTGATTACAGGAGATTGAGATTTCTTAACGTCTCTTTGCACGGGTTTTTTTGCAGCAGGTTGTTTTTCTGATTCTTTAGAAGTTTCAGGTTTTTTAATATCTTTTTTCGAGGGCGTTATTTTTTCTCTGGCCTCAGATGGCTTAACTTGAGGTTCAGGTTTTTTTACATCTGTAACTTTTTTTGGTTTAATCTTTCTTGGCTTTTCAGGTACCGTTTCTGCCTTGGCTGGTTTTTCAGAAGTTACTAACTTTTTAATCTGCTCTTTTGGTTTTTTTTCTGATGGTTTTTTTATTGTTCTGGATGGTTTTGGTTTAATTTCCTTAGGCATAGCTTTAGAAGTTATCCTTTCTTTATCTTTAGCACTAGCCCTTTCCTTAGGCAATGGAGCTACAGGGGATTTTGATTTGTCTTTGCCAATTTGACCTCCAAAGAAAATTAAAAGAATTACTCCTAAAACAGTTGTAAATAACCCAATAAGGAAAAGTCGGAGGTCTGGAGGTGTTGAAAATCCGAAAGACATAGAATAAAATCCTAAAATTACTAGAACGATCCCAAATACCGTAATAAGTAAATTAATCATTTGATGCCTCCAAAGTCATATATCTATTTATTCATTATAAACTTAATGAATAAGACCCCTTTATTCTGCTATAACCTAAAATTAATCACACTACCATAAAAACCTTTTTATTCTTTATTCCTTTATTTATCTTATTCATCGCTAAATTTAAGATATTGATTTAAAATTATTTAAAAAAAATCTTCATCAAAGCAGCTTTTTTAAAATGATCTGCCCCCAGTATATCTTAATTATTTTTTAATATTTTTAAATAGAATTAATAAATAGTTTCATTTATATAATCAGTTTATTCAGTTTAAAAATCTTATATAACCAATTTATTCAAAAATAAAAATTCGCAGTGTTTATTTTAAGGAATTTAATTATTAAATATACCTGTTTCCATTAACCCCTGCAAATTCTGAAATTATCTGGATTGCCTTTTTGGTTCCATTGTATTTAGAATATTTCATTTTTACTATTTCTGCATTTATTTTTAAATTTTCATCGTTCAGGGCATTATTTATATTATTTGCAAAATCTGCAGGATTTAAATCTTTTAAATTATTGATAATGGATATGCCATATTTTTCCATATTCAGGGCATTTTTTGTCTGTTCAGGATGATTATCAATGGGAACAAGTATATTGGGAATACCGAGTGAAGCAAGTTCCATGGTTGTTGTATGGCCTGCAAGGCTGATTACAAGGTCTGAAACGCTTAACCATTCCATCATATTGTCTATAAATTTCATTTTCACTATTTTATTTGAATCGGGTATAAAATCAGAGTCTATTAGGGGTCCAGTTATAATAATTATTTTATCACATTCTATGTCATTGGATGCTCCATAGATTAATTTCAGTAATTTTTTTCCAAATTCACTTCCACCAACCGTAATAAGAATAATTTTATCATTGCCGTTTAATTCCAATTCTTTTCTGATTTCTATTTTATTATTCATACCTTGTGGCCTGTTTTTAAGTATAGGGCCAATAAATATGGTCTTATATCCTAATTTTGAGGGTATTTCTATTGAATCTTTAACATCTGGTATTAAAATAGCGTTGCAGAGGCCTGATACATCGATAATAAATCTTTTTAATCCGTTTTCTAAATATTCTATGGGTTTTTCATCGGGATACAGCTTTGAAAAATTAAGGGTTAATTCGTTGGTAATCATAATACAGGGTATTCCAAGAACCCTGCACGTTATTGGAACAGAGTAATGGGAATCGGCCACAACAACGTCCGGTTTGAAATTCTTTATTATTTTAGACTCATCATATATACTTTTTAAGAGGATAAAGGGTGCATCTATGGATTTTTTTGCGGTATGTTTGATGTCCAGTTCCCCACCATCACCATAAAATTTGATATCTGGTAGTTTGGAAGTTTCATATGCTCCTGTTTCTACAAGCATTTCATATCCAGAACCATAGCTTGCAAATGCGACTTCAGAACCATTTTCTCTGAGTTTATTGGCCAGAGCAATACATCTTGAAACATGTCCCATACCTATTCCACAGGGCATCATAAGTACTTTCATGGTCTTTAAGGCCTCTTATACATTTTTGTAAATATAAGCTAAGTTATTTTTTTGTTATCAATCATAATAATATTTTTTGCTTATATTGAGGTATTTAATCATTGAAAATTAAAATATGATTATTATTAGCAAAAGTATGAAAAAATTTAAATATATTATTAAATAAATAATAAATATGGTGAAAGTATGAAGTTTTTAAGTGATGAGAGTGGTCAGGGAGCAGCAGAATATCTATTATTATTTGCAGGCGTAATTGTTATTGCGATAGGAGCTTTAGTGATATATGGTTCGTATTTTACAAGCCAGCCATTTGATTCTGCTGCAGACGTAAAGGCAACAAGGACACACACAGCTACAAACAATAGATCATTGTAGATCTATTTTTTTTATTTTTTATATAGCTTAAAAGAATTTCTTAATTAGAAATAGAAATCTAATTCGGATTCAGGCAGTTTAATTCGATCCTATATTAAAGAAAAGAGTTATTTTGATTGCGATATTTGAACTTTTTTGATGTTCATTTCATCGTGGGAATTTATGTAATTTATGAGATGTCCCAGCAGCTCTAAAGAATTATTTTCACTACTGAGTGCCAATGCTAACCTGTTTTGCAGTGTTTCCCTCTGATTTTTAGGTCTTGAATTGATATGGAGAATAATCCTGCTAAATAGAATCTCTGAATCCTGCAGGGATACATCTGATTTATGCATCTCTGATATTTTCTGTCTAAAAAGGATCTTTAGTTTATAAAATGCTTCTTTTAGTTCAATGGAGTCATCACTTTCCAGTTTTTTTATTAAAATGTTTATATCCAGTGGTTCTGTCTTTATTAAGCCGAAAACAATACCTTCCGATTTTATGGATTGAATCCTTTTTATACCATCATAGACATCGAAATCGTAGCCAATAATATATATTTTCTTTTCCTTTAGGAAAGACATTAAAATCTCATTAAGTGTTTTATCGGAAATATTGGATTCTTTTCGGATTTCTTCTAAAAGTTTTCTTTTGGAAAGTTCCTTTTCACCAATTATATTAAGAGTTAACTCTCTTAGACCACTATTTTTTGACATATATCATCCACAGCTATACTTTTGTTATGTGACTATATGCACATTCTACTATATAAAAATAAATATTCTGGTGGGAAATAAAATTAACATGTTAACTTATTGGATTTGATCAACTGGTTTGGGAGGTGATCAACAGTACAATTTAAAAGTAAAATAATATTATTAATTCTTTATTTGTTAGTAAGTCCAATAAATTTATTTACCAGTAAAGTAAAAAAATATAACCATAAAAATATATGGAGGTAAAAACATGAAGTTTTTAAGTGATGAAAGTGGTCAGGGAGCGGCAGAATATATCTTATTATTCGGTGGTGTTATTGTTATTGCTATCGCTGCTCTGGTAATATACAACTCCTACTTCACTAACCAGACTTTCAACACACAGCAAGATATTAACACAACCAGGACAAAAGCTGCAGCAAACAACAGAAGCTTATAATCTCAGCTTTATATTTTATTTATGTATATGGAGGTAAAAACATGAAGTTTTTAAGTGATGAAAGTGGTCAGGGAGCGGCAGAATATATCTTATTATTCGGTGGTGTTATTGTTATTGCTATCGCTGCTCTGGTAATATACAACAGTTACTTCACTAACCAGACTTTCAATACACAGCAGGATATTAACACTACAAGAACCAAGGCTGCAGCAAACGACAGAACTTTATAATTAATCCTTTTTTTTATTAAAGAGGTATTATTATGAAGTTTTTAAGTGATGAATCTGGTCAGGGGGCGGCAGAATATATCCTCCTGTTTGGTGGTGTTATCGTTATAGCGATTGCTGCTTTAGTGGTTTATAATTCTTATTTCACCACTCAGCCATCATTCACTGCACAGGATCTTAATACAACAAGACAACATACTGCTGCTAATAACAGAAGTTTATAAATTTTTTTTATTTACTTTTTAAGTCGTGGAATGATATGATAAAAGATGAAAAAGCCCAAATAAGCGCTGAATTAATCCTGTTAGTTGGAGCTTTACTTGTAATAGTTATAGCGGCTGGAGCATTTGTATTCAGTACATCCAGTACAATTGCAGGCAATGTAAGTGAAGTTATAGAAGCAGGAAGAAATACAGCGATTAATAAATTGTAATCATCTATTCAACTTTCCATACATCTATTTTTTTATTCTTATATACAGATTTATAAATTGTAGAATTACGTCTTTCAATTAATAACTTTGTAAAGATTGAATTTTCAAATTTCCTATCCATTACTACTGCTTTTTTATCATCCGTGCGTAAAAAGATACTAAAATTACTGCTTTTATCTGAATAATATTTTTCAGTTGAATTATGTTTAATAATGGTATAACTGTAAGGAATTTTACCATTCCATTTAATTTCATTAGTTTGTAGATCCATAGTTACATTGTTGGTTGATTTTAATGCATTTTTAATTGTCTTTAGGTTTCCAACTGAATATGTATGGTTTATAGCTTTTTTTTTGCTAAAATTCCACTCTCCAAAATCAAATATCCAGTGCCCCAACCTTAACATTTCATCAGAAGTAACTATAACAAAATTATTGGGATATTCTGGATGTGTATAGCTCAACACATTTAAAGCATTATTTTCTTCTAAATGATAATTATTTATAAGTATTTGTTTAGCAGTGGCTTTATCAACACCTAAAATATTATTAAGGATTTCAACACTTTTAGAAGTGTTTTTTGTGTAACTATCCAGAATTAAATAACCAGAATCCCCGCTAGTCGACAGCATTCTGAAGATTCCTAGAGACAAGCTTTCATTTCCTGTAGATAGTGCTTTATCTATCCAGTACTCTCTTGAAACACCTGGGATTTTTCTCCATAAGGATAAGAATCAGTGAACCGTCGAATGGGCAAGGTTTCAATATAAGCCAATCTACCGTCATAAAGAACAGAACGGTTAGCAATTGAAGTAAACAAATGGCCATAACTCCATTCTGTAATAACCACCGTTTTAGAATCTGTATTATTACTAATCCACTCTGCGCTATTCCATATATCATCATTAAGGCCTGGAATTGAGTATAGAGATTCATTTAAATTTAATATTGCAGGAAAAATGATGATAATAACCAGTATAATAGAGGTAAATTTTATCAGATAATCTTTTTGGGAATTTAGATATTTAGCCAGGTAATCTGTGCTTATTCCAACCATGATTCCAATACTTACTATTAATGGAGGTAAAAGGAGGATCATAAATCTAATTCCTTTGAAAAGGGCCACTAAACTTGATATGGACCAAAAAAGGATTAATAAATAGGTAAACCAGTTCATTCTACTTTTATGCTTCCTTAAATTTTTTTTAAAGAGTAAAATAGCGTTTACAAAATAACTAAAGACTCCTAAAATCAGCACCGTAATTCCCAGTCCATCAAGAATTTCATCTATTGTAGGAACCCTTAATTCTGAAATTGCAATATAAGAATCTGGCCATGAACTCCACGAGCTTTGATTTCCCAATATTTTGGCAAATTCCAAAATATTAAGCATTTTTAATATATTTAAAAATCCTGAAAAAATCATAATTAATAAAAGCGTTACAATTATGAAAATTCCAGAAATATAAATGAGTTTTTTAATATCTTTGCCTTTGAATCTGCTCCAGACTATGTTAAAAATAAAAAAGGATACCAGAATGTAAAATAAGTACTGCCAGCCATTCCATGCACTGGAGAATATAAACATGGAAAATGCGGATAAACCAGCAAATAGAAACTGGATTTTAGAATTTTTACTTAGAAATGCTTCTGATAAAAACCAAACTACTAAAATCGGGAAAATAACATTAAACATGTCTGTGTCAAACCAGCCAGGAATAGACCTCATAAAATAAAATGGAGCAGTAACTACCAATATTCCTGCCACCAATCCTCCATAATTATTGGTGAGCCGACTTACCATAAAATAGGCTGCAATTCCACCAATAGGGGCAATGAATGCCGGTATCCAGAAACAGACAGTTAATAATGGTATTTGTGTAAATAAATTAATTAATTTGTGAATAAAAGCTGTTAAATAGATTATTAATGGCGGATAATCTATGGGAACTCCTGGATAATATGAATGCAAATCCCATTCAGTTCCATTTATTTTTGCATCGCCTAAATAACCATGATCTAAATAATTTTGGGTTAATCTGTAATTATAATAAGAATCTAGCTCGTACATATATGGAAGACCGTTTTGATCCTGATAGTAAGCTTTTTCATTAGCTGGAATTCCATTAATGTTAACAGATTCTACTCTAAGAAAAAATCCGATAAAAAATATAATTATAATAATAAAAAGCTTTATAATAATGTCTTTTTTTAACATTGTATCATCTAAAGTTCTTTGGAACTCATAATGATTTTTTTTATGAGTGTAAATATAGATAATTTTACTTTTCTTTATAAATAATTACTTCTCCAAAATTTGTTTTAAAATGTTTTATCTTTGAGTAATCCTTTAATTTAATATCAGATAAGGCAATATAATATGTAACATTTCGTTTTTTAAGTCCTTCGTTAGTTTTTATTCTTTCTTTCCTGCTTAAACCACCTATTTCTGTTTTTAGATACCAGCTTAAATGCGGCCAGAAATAATCGGCATATATTTTTTTATTTCTATAATCTGGATCATAATTTTTTAACCATTCTGCTACAGATTTAAGATCATTGGTATTGTAATTTTCAAAATAAAGTTCTCCACTATGAGTTTTGCTTCGAATTTCAAATTTAAATGTATTATTTTGGGGCTTAATACTAAAACTATTTCCATTAGATACTGGATCATTTTTTAGTTTATAAATATATGAACCTGTAGAAAATAAGAGACTAACAATAAGAAATAAACTTAGAATTCTTTTTAAGTTTATTCTATTGATTTTAAAATTTATTTTACTTGAAAATTCATTTAATCCTAATACTATAATGTATGCAAGCGCAGGAGCCATAGGTATGAAATATCTTATAACTTTAATTTGAAAGATACTGTTAAATATTAAAAATGATGTAACCCATAAAAAAACTAAGAAGTCAATATCTAAGTTTTTTAATTCATTATCTTTTAACAGGGTATAAATTACTAATGAAAATATTAAAAATATAAAATCTGAAATAAGATAATTAATTTTGTTAAATGTAAAAAAAAATAATACGAGCAATAATATTGCTGAATAAAGCACTATGGAATTTGATTTTTTAAATTTAAAGTAATATATAATATTTTTATTTATTTTAGAAGATCTTAGGATATTTCTTAAATAAAAGAAAATTCCTAGAAATATTATTATAATCAATATAAAAACTATTAGAGCCATTAATATCGAAGCGTCCAATAATTCCATATTAATAAAGCAATAAAAAGCATTTTTAATATAGTATAATACATCTGGATTAAGAGCAAATCTCTCTACAGCACCTGTTGATGCTGAACTTCCATATGCATCAAAGAAGGGTAAAAATGGATTTCCAGTTGATTTCCAGAAAAATATAAAAGCAGGAATAATGAATAACCAGGAGGTGAATATACCTCCTAAAATTGATTTATATTCTTTAAGAATTTCTCTGTTTATTAAAATATAGAAAATTATAAGGAATATAGTAATCATCGCCGGAAATCTAGATAAAAATGCCAGTATTAAAAATGGAAATGACAAATAAAAATATTTAGAATTTCTTTTAACTGCAAGAACTGTAAAATATATGGCCCAGATTGAAAATGAAGTACTTGCAATATCAGTATAACCTGCTCCAACCCATAATAAAACCACAGGAAAAGAAATGTAAAATAATGAGCCTATAAAACTTTGAAGATTGTTAAAACGTAAATTTAAAAATAAATACAGCCCAATAATTCCAAATATAAATAAAAATCCATCAACAGCCATAATAGTTACTTCAGATACATACCCTAACCTGAAGAGAATTGATGTTAAAAAGGATAGAAGAGGGGGCCTTATAAAATCAGCATAACCAAACCCATTACCTGAAAAATATAACGCATTGGCCAAAAAATCGAAACTATCCCATTGAGGGCTAATTGAAATTTGTATTAGTATTTTAAAATAGGTTATAATTGATGTAATAATAATTAAAATTATTAGAAATATAATAAAATTATTTTCTTTTATTTTACTTATAAATTGATCTTGAGACATATTTTTCAATTTTTCCACCTAAATCAAACTAAAACTATCTTTATATTTTTTCATATATGTATACGTCTCCAAACCTTTTAATTACTTTATAAGATGTTAAATTAATTTTAGCGTTAATACAGAAGTAATAATCTGCATTATTTTGTGATAGTTCCTTTTCATATACTTTAAAATCTTCATTGCTTAAGTTCAATTCTTTTAGGCGAGCATATATTTCTTTATTATCCTTTAAAATGGGCATTTTATTGATATCTGTTCTTAAATACCATGTTGAGTGAGGATAATAATCTGAATATATAATTTTAGTTTTATAGTCTGGATCATAGTTTTTAAACCAGTTACTAGCTAAAATAATGTCATCTGTTACAGTTTCTTGCGCACTGATCTCATTTAAGTCAATTAAAGTGTTGGTGGTAGAAACTAGTAATCCAATAACAATAAAAACTGAAATTATACTAAATGTTATATTTTTATTTTTAAATACTAATTTAAACTTATTAGATAATTCATTTAGCCCTAGAATTAGAAAATAAGAAACTGCTGGAGCCATTGTAATAAGATATCTTTGATCTTTTATAACATAAACGCTATGGAAAATAAAAAAACTCATAAACCATGATATAATGAGTAAATCCATATTTAAATTTGGATATTTGGAATTTTTTAGTAATTCATAAAATAAGATGGATATAACAAGGAAAATAACTTCGCTGAACATATAAAAAATATTTCCAAAGCTAATGATAAAGAATAAAATCAAAAGAATTAAAATTAAAAATCTTATCTTGTAATTATTGGATTTTGAATAAATATAATTATAGAATCTCTTAAAATTTAATTTTAACCAGAACTTAGATCTTATATTATAAATAAAAAGCCCAAATATCGTTATTATTGTAATTGCAATAGATACATTTCCCAAAAGACGTGGCAATATCTTGGTAAAATAAAAAATGTCTGGATTATAATAGAATAGTTCTTCTGAACTAACCCCTACTGTAACACTAAAGGAAGGAATAAAGGGGTACAAAGGATTTCCAAATTTTAAAAATGACCAACTAATAAATGGAATTATTAAAACAAAAGACAATAATATGCCCAATATTAAATCTTTTTTGTTTTCAAGGTTATTTCTATTAATAAATATATAGAAAAATAATGGATAAATAATTAGGGCCATTGGATATCTGGTTAAAAAAGAAATTATTGCAAATGGAAAAGCTAAATAAAAAAATTTATTGTTCTTTTTAACCGCTAAAATTGTAAAATATATTGCCCATATTGAAAAGGAAACGCTTGGAATGTCTGAAAGGCCTATAGAAACATAAAATAACATAATTGGGAAAGTCGAATATAATATACACGCTATAAAACTTCTTAATGGATTAAAACGCAAATTTAAAAGTAAATATAGCCCTATCACTCCAAAAATAAACAATATTCCATCTAAAGCAAAAATAACATTTTCAGATACATATCCCAATCTAAAAATTATTGAAGTTAAAAATGGAAGAACTGGAGGTCTAATTAGATCTACATAACCAATTCCTTTACCTGTAAAATCTAGGGCAAGTATTAAAAAATCAGCAGTATCCCATATAAGGCCGAAATCTGGCTGTATTTTATATAGGAAATATGCAATCATACTTGATATCACTACCAATAAATATAGATAATTAAAAAAATTTGATTTTTTTGATAAATACATTCATTCACCATGTTATAGTTACTTAAAGATGACTATTTTGAATTTATTATCTGGAAATATAATTTTTAATTTATGATAAGTAAAATTTATCATAATATTAATTAAAAAGATATAAATAGTTAGTATAATAACTTTTTAATGGAAATAATATTTATAGTATTACTAATTTGGATATAAATAGTAATTGAGGGGGATAATGCCATTTAAAAGTATCTTTGGCTTAGGAAATATTCCAAAAGATAGCATTATAGAATTAGACAATGAAATTATTGTGGATTCTAAGATTCAAGAAAATGTTATTATTGGCATAGATTATAAGATAGGATCTAAATCTCCAGTTATCGGGAAGAATGCATTCATACGCTCAAATACAGTAATTTACAATGATGTTATAATTGGAAAAAATTTTAAAACAGGGCATGGCGTTTTAATAAGAGAAAAGACCAGTATTGGTAATGATGTTTTAATAGGCACTAATTCTGTAATTGAAGGGTATTGTAATATAGGAAATGGTGTTAGCATACAATCAAACGTTTACATTCCTACAAAAACTAATATCGAAGATAATGTATTTATTGGACCATGCGCTTGTTTTACAAATGACAAATATCCTGTAAGGATTGATTTTGACCTTAAAGGACCCATATTGAGAAAAGGAGTGTCAGTTGGAGCGAATTCTACATTTTTATCCGATGTTGAAATTGGGGAGGGGGCGATGGTTGCAGCCGGAGCGATTGTAACAAAAGATGTTCCGCCATTTTATCTTGCAATAGGAGCCCCAGCAAAAATTAAACCGCTTCCAAAACATCTTAAAATTTCAAATAGGATATAAATATTATATTTTTTGGAGAATTTCAATTATTCTTTTTGATATGCATTCTTCAATAGGAATTCTGATTACTTTCATTTTTTTTAATTGCTTTTCATCATTCAATAAATCTTTTACATTACTAACAATCTTTTCATAACTATTTCCAATAATTAGATTTTTTCCAAGATTGACAAGGTACATCCATTCAGTATTTTCTCTTAGAATTAGACAAGGAACATTTAAAACTGCTGCCTCTTCTTGTAAACCTCCAGAATCGGTCATAACAAATTTTGAATTTGCAACAAGACCTATGAATTCTTTATAACCCATAGGATCTGTTACTAGTACATTATTATTTACTTTAATATTATTAGATTGCATAATTTTTTTGGTTCTAAGATGCACGGGAAAAACAACTTTTATATCATTAGAAATTGAATTGATAGCTTTTATTATTTCTTTTAGCTTTATATATTCTGTATTTTCCTGCCTATGTAGTGTAAGTACTATATAATTCTTTCTTTTTAAATTTAATGTATCTAATTTTGCCGAATCGAATAAATTAGCCATTCTAACGCATGCATCTACAGATGTATTGCCAACAAGATGAATGATTCCATCAGGAATTCCTTCATGATTCAAATTATTAATAGCATTCTCATCAGGCGCAAAAAGAATATCAGAACAGTGATCAATAACTATGCGATTAATTTCTTCGGGCATTCTTTTGTCGAATGATCTACATCCTGCTTCGACATGCGCTACTTTTATATTAAGTTTTGAGGCTACAATTGTTCCTGCTAGGCTAGTATTTGTATCACCCTGGACTATTACTAAATTGGGAGTTTCTTTTAATAGAACTTTTTCAATTTCAATCATAATCTTCCCTGTTTGTTCTGCATGCGTTCCAGATCCTACATTTAATGAATAATCACAATCGCGCAAGCCTAATTCTTCAAAAAAGATTTTATCCATATTATAAGAATAATGCTGTCCAGTATGAATTAGGATATGATCAAATTCTTTGTCAAGTAATGGAATAATCGGTGAAAGTTTAATTATTTCAGGTCTTGTTCCAAGTACAGTTACAATTTTCATGTAAATTAATTGGAAAAAAATATAAATAAGCCTTTCCACACCATTATCATGAAAATTTCAGTTATTATCCCAATGTACAACGAGGAAGAAAATGCGTTGAATACATTAACCAAAGTGAACGAAATTTTGGAAAAATACGATGATTATGAAATTATAGTTGTTGATGATGGCAGCGCAGACAACACATTTAAAATAATCAATGAAATGGCGTCTAAAAAGGATAAAATAAAAATTTTAAAGCATTCATCAAATATGGGGATGGGTAGAGCATTAAGAACAGGGTTTGAAAATTCTAATGGCGATATAATTATTACAATTGATGCAGACTTAAGTTATAAGCCCTATCATATTCTTAAACTAATTGAAGAATTTGAAAAGGATGAAACAATCGATATCGTAGTTGGATCTCCATATATGGAAGGTGGAAGCGTTAAAAATGTCCCTTTTGTAAGGTTATTTATCAGTAGAGCTGCAAATAAGTTTGTAGGATTTTCAATGATAGATAATCTTAGTACAGTTACGAGCGTTTTACGTGGATACAAGAGAGAAGTAATAGATTCACTTGAACTTGAATCAAATGGAACTGATATCAACCTTGAAATTCTTTCAAAGGCAAGTGCAACAAGATTTAAAATTAAAGAAACTCCTGCATTATTGGAAGGTAGAAAATTAGGTCAATCGAAACTAAAATTCAGAGCTAAAACTATTTCACATGTATTATTTTCATTTTATGAAAAGCCTATGATGTTATTTGGCGCTATTGGAATATTTTTGTTCCTTATTGGTGCAATAAGTGCAATATATTTATTTTATCAATATTTAACTGGTGTTTTGGACCCTACACGTCCGTTAATGTTATTTATGGTATTGATGATTGTATCAGGCATACAAATACTTATTTTTGGTTTTGTTGCAACTCAAATAAGTCTTCTTAAAAGGGAAATATACATAGTTCAGAAGGAAAACAGGTTAATTAAAAAAAACTTTGAAAATATTAAAAAAGAAAAATTATAAAGCTTTTTTATATAATTCTATAAGTTTTTCTACTTTTTTATCAATGTTGAATTTTTCATCAATTGTTTTAAGAGATTCAGTACTAAATTTATCCCTTAAATCTTTATCCTTTATTAGAATCTCTAATTTCCGAGATAGAACGTACTTATTATTAGGCACTAAAAATCCATTTATTCCATCATTTATAATCTCTGTATTGCTAACAACTACAGGAACTCCACAAGCCATGGCTTCGATTACCACAACTGGAACTCCTTTAACATGGGATGGAAGAACAAAAATATCGGCAGATTGGTAATATTTATTGATTATATCAGGGGATATATCCCCAGTAAATATTACTACATCCTCAAGATCTGATTTTGAAATCCTTTGTTTAAGTTCTTCTTCTTTTGGACCTTCTCCAACCATTATTAATTTAATATTGTAGTTGTTTTTACATAAATCAAGGAATGCATCAATTGTTTCATATATTCCTTTAAAATCATCTAAATATCCAACAAATAATATTAATATTTCATCTTCACGTATTCCATATTCATTTCGGACTGATCTATCTTTTGAAGGTCTGAATTTTTCTCTATCCACTGCATTTATTAAATGAACTATTTTATCCTTTTTAACACCTAAAATTTCCATTGAATTCACTAAATCTTTGCTAACAGCTAATGATTTAAAGGATGCGTTGAAGGAGAATATCATAATGCGTCTGAATAATGAATACTGCTGGAAATTATAGACATCCATTCCATGTGCAGTTGTAAAAAGGGGAATACCCATTAATTTTGATACAACTGCAGCTATAAATCCAGTAGGAATGACAGAATGAGCATGCATTAACTGGATATTGTGTTTTCGATTTATTTTAAATAACTTGTAGAACATGGAGATAAAATAAGTTATAAGTCTAATATTATCTTTCAAGCCTTTGAAATACACAAGAGCTTTAAATGGCTTTGGTTCCAACCATTTAAACCTGTGGACATATATTTTGTCTATAATTTCCTCGTAAACAGCTCCCTCATTATGAGGTGTTACTACATGGACTTCAAATCCCTTCTGTGCCAATTTTTTAGCTTCATTGAACACAAAAGGTCCATAATAGTCTCCTTTGAATTTAGGAAACATTGTTGGAACAATGCAAATTCTCAAGATAATCCTCTCTATTACAATGTTTATTTTCTCATAATTATTAAATAACCCAAGAATCCTGGAATTAATCCATTTACAATTTGTGAAATTAATGAAATTGTTAAAGCCAATGTAGTTGATATATTAATTAAACTAAATAAATACATAGTTATAGCTTCTCCAGAACCTAATCCATTAAATGTTAATGGAAACAACATTGCAAGATTCATTAAAGGAGAAACTGCTAAAACATAGTAAAAAGATAATTGTGCTGAAAAAGACAGACATATCAAATAAAACTGGAAATATAAAACAAGAGATGCTATAATAGATATTATAAATGTTTTAAGCTTAATTTTGATGGAAAGATCAAATGAAGAAGCTAATTTTCCTTTATCCAGTTTAATTTTAAGTAGCTTTAATAAAACTTGATTTATAATGCCCCAAGGCATAATTTTGGAATAGAGAAATATCAGGAGAAATAATAGGGCTATTATAGTTGAAAAAATGGACAAATAATAAAACTCCATGAAAACGGCTGCTATACTACCAATAAAAAAAATAGAAAATAGTGCCATAAATTTATCAAATATATTTGCTGAGAGCATTTCTTCTTTTATACCATGCCATTTGTATCCATAATAAGATTTTGCAATGTCCCCTGAGCTTGCAGGTAAAAAAATGTTTAGTGCCATTCCTGCTAAATTTAAGTAACAAGAATCTTTAATTGAAATCAGTTTTTTATCTCTATTCAAAATTATTGTCAATCTAAAAGCCCTTAAAAGAATATTAATTGGAATTAATAATAAAACAAGTAAGAATATACTGTTAATATCTTTTAAACTAGTTAAAAGTAAATTTAAATTTATAAATTTAAATAAAAAAAGTAGAATTAATATAGATACCAAAATTTTAATTGCATTTTGATTTTTTAAAAGAGATTTTAATTTCATTATAATAATTCCTTAAAGTAAACCTCTTCATTCATCCGCGGAATCATAGCCGTTAAAACACACTGCTCAGTATTTTCAGCTCTATCTAACAATCCTTTTGAAAGAAAACTAACAGCACCTTTTTTCTGGCCTAAATTATCCACGCCAGTCACCTTATCCATCACATCTCCAACTTCTTTCCCTTTTAGAACCTCTTCAACGACTTCTGGAGGATATTCGAACCCTGCACTTACTCCCAGGGTTATTTTCTCTCCGTCGTAAATAGCACACCACTGTAAATCAATATATCCAGTTATTGAACCTGGAGTTTCCATTAAACCTGATTCTATGCCTACGCTCAGGTCAAATTCATAAGAATATGCATTTTTTGCCCGGTTTATTGCTCCTTTGATGGTTTCATGTATTCCAAAGGGCTGATCTGGCACTTCTGAATCCACATCCAATCCTACCACTTCCACATTTCCATAAATTTTCTCTAAAACGCTTTCAGTGGCTTTAATCTTTACAGGATTTTCAGATCCAACTGCAACTAACATAAATTCACCTTAAATCATAAATTTATACGTATATTATTGTTTTTATTATTTATATTAACTAAAAAGGATTATTAGTTAAAAAACAATATTTAATTTTCACTGTAAGTTAATATATGTTTTATGTGATGTAAATGAGGGATTATATATACAAAAACTGGCCTCTGATTGTATCATTAATTTTGGATTTCTAATATCCGTTTTATTAATCCAGTCTCTTAATCAGAATCAAGGACATTTAATCTACACTTTGGATGATGCATATATACACATGGCAATTGCAAAAAATTTTGCTCAAGAAGGAGTTTGGGGAATAACAAAATATGGATTTACTTCCACATCTTCCTCATTACTCTGGACACTTTTAATATCCTTTACTTATTTCATTTTTGGAGTTAATGAGCTAGTTCCCTTTATATTGAACTTTATATTTGCAATGGGTGTATTATCAATTGTTTATTATATCCTTTGTGAATTTAAAATATCTAAATTATATACGTTAATAATCTTATTATTGGTAATGTTTTTGACACCATTACCAGCCCTTGTTTTTACAGGTATGGAACATATTCTACATATTTTTCTTGTAATTTTATTTATTTATCTATCTGTATTAACCATTTTGTATAATAAAAATAGTATTTTCAAATATTTACTAATATTGGCCTTTTTATTAGTGATGGTTCGATATGAGAGCTTTTTTTTTAATTATTATTGTTTCAGTTTTATTTATTTTAGAAAATAAATATAAATATTCAATATTATTAATTGCAGCTTCTTTTGTTCCTTTAGGGATTTATGGGCTTATTTCAATATTTAATGGCTGGTATTTTTTACCCAATTCTCTTGTTCTAAAATCAGTGTTAACTGGTAATGAACCTTTTCTTTCTGAAAAATATATTTTTAATATTTTTAATCACTTTGTAAACCAATTATTGGTCAGTAAACTATTAATTCTAATTTCTTTAAGTTTCTCTTTCCTTGTTTT
Organism: Methanobacterium sp. UBA176; assembly: GCA_002505765.1. GTDB lineage: Archaea > Methanobacteriota > Methanobacteria > Methanobacteriales > Methanobacteriaceae > Methanobacterium_D. Next base: position 30,715 of record DAVZ01000046.1, read on the forward strand.
TAATTTAATTAATAGGAAATTTAAGGATTTATGTTCAATAATGCTTTTTATTTTTATTTCAATGGCTTTATTTCATCTATTATTTGCAAATATAGGCTGGTTTTATCGTTATGAAGCATATTTAGTATTTATGGGTGTACTCGTTAATTCATTGGTATTATATCAATTTTTCCAGAAATATAAAATTAGTTTTGATAGGAATAATATTTTTAAATATTTGGTATTTTTATTACTATTAAGCTTGATTATTATCCCATTGGCACATAGGGGATATGATTCATTTGATGATACGCCTATAGCTACACATAATATTTACGAACAGCAATATCAGATGGGTTTGTTCGTAAAAAGATTTTACCATAATGAATCAATAGTTTTAAATGATATTGGTCAGTTAATTATCTGGCAGAAATTAAATGTACAGATATTTTTGGATTGGCTAATATAGATGTTGCAAAGGCTAAAAAAGGAGGATATTATACATCACAAGAGCTATCAAACATAGTAGAAAGAAACAATGTTAGAGTGATAATCATTTATGAGAAATGGTTTGAAAATAATATTCCTCCTGACTGGATTAAGGTGAGTGATTGGGAAATACAGAATAATATAGTATGTGGAGATAGCAAAGTTTCTTTTTATGTAACAGACTCAAAAGAGAAGGAAAATTTAATAAAAAATATAAAAATCTTTTGTTCTAATCTTCCAAGCGATATTAAGGTTAAAATATATCATTGAAATATATGATTTCGAATCAAGAATTATACCTTATAAAATAATTTAAACAACTTTGCCATCCCTATCGATCTCACCATCCCTTATCCGGCTTGAAGAAACTGGTTTGCCATCATCAGCAAGCACCCAGTCGATAGTAAAAATTTCAAGGGGTTTCATTCCCTTATTTTCTCTTATTTCATTTATTTTCTCTGCTGTGGGTTTTGTTTCACTGCTAACCACTATGGCATCAATTTCAGGGTCGTAAATTGTCGGTCCGTAGGGTTCTTCCAATCTTTTGACGATGTAATTGGATTCAAACCTTTTAAGGAATTCTTCCAGTTCTGACATTCTCTTTGAACAGGGGTCTATTTTACCCTTTTCTCCTCCAAATTCATCAGATGTAACTCCAATGAGTACATTATGGCCTATTTTGAATGCTTCATTGAGCAATTTCTCATGGCCCTTGTGAAAATGGTCAAATGTGCCTCCAACGGCTACTTTATTATATTTCATTCAATTAAACCTTTTTTTATTAATTATGAACAGTTTAGCATGATTTATATAATAATTACTGTTTGAAAAAGATAAGACTAATGCTATTATGATTTATAGTTTTAATTTTTTTGTCTTGGTCTTTCAAGTAGATTTAAAGAATTAATTAATGATTATTATGCAATATTGTAGTCATAAATGGGTTATAAAATTCGATATTGAATATATAAAATAAGACTTTAAACTGTAATCTCTATTTTATCATAGCTTATTACTGGAATTTTCTTATTTTTAGGGCCATCTTTAAACTCAATAAGTCCCTCTTTCTCTAATTGCTTAACTTTAGGATGTACAGTACTTATATCTTTATGAATTAGCCTGGCAAGCTCCCTTATAGATTGAGGTTTTTCATTTTTAATGAAATTGAGCAATTCCATTTCCAGTTTACCCAAAGTTAATTTGTCTGTAATTACTGTTTTACCATCCTCTATTACCTCATCTGGATGATCTAAATAATATTTCCAGTCATCAAGGTCCATGTATATTTTCATGTTTTCAGGGTTTCTTTCGTGGAGCTTTTGGAGTCTATTAAGTGATCCATAAGTCTTTTCAAATTCCTGGATTAATTCACTCCCTTTTATATTTCTTATTAATGTAATTCTCATTTTTTAAGCTCCAGTATTAATTTTTCTTTATTTAATTTCCTGTTTCTTTCAATATGATCAATTACAATGTTAATGACAGTATCAAAAGAATCATATTTAATTGGTTCATGGTTTCCCTTTTCTGTAAGGTGTAAATGCGGGAATCCATGAAAATTATCGATTCTTACATTGTCTGGCATTATAACTATTGCCCAACCTCTTTTACTACGTCGACGATATATCATTTTATCATGCAGACGTAGTTGCTCTGAGGATTGATCTTTCATATGTTGTTATGTTAAACATGTTTTATATAAATTTGTTGATTTATTTACAACACACATAAATTTTAGCAATTCAAGCAATCACTTGATTGAACTTAATTGGTTGAATAATGGCATCTGCAGAGAATTGGTTATTTTTACAACTAATGGTTAATTATTCTCTACTTTGTAACTATTGTAAATAAAAATAGGATAGATCATTTTGAAGCAGTTAAATTTGCAAAGATTTACAATCTTATTCATTTAAAAGTAATGAAAAATATAAGAAGGACATAACCAATTAAAAATTACACCAAAATTTTATTAAATTTTAAATTAAATAATGATTATGCTTGTTGAGCAAAATGTGGTGATAAAAGATCCAAGAAAAGTGGATTTGAGGTTTGCATCATGCTATCCCAATCTCTACAAGGCAGCAATGTCTTCTCTTGGGTTTCATATTATATATGATTTCCTTAATTCCAGAGAGGACGTATACTGCGAGCGGGTTGTTTATCCTTATTTTGAAAGCCTGGAATCAAACAGCAAGCTCTCTGATTTCGATATCGTGGGGTTTTCGCTTCAATACGAACAGGATTATTTCAACGTTCTTAGAATGCTGGATAAATCTAATATTGAAGTTTTAAAAGAAAATAGAACTTATGATGATCCTTTTATCATTGCAGGGGGTCCTTCTGCAAGTTCCAATCCGCTGCCCATGAGCAAATTCATTGATCTTTTTATAATTGGAGAGGCGGAGGCGATCCTTGATGAAGTCATTGACACCTATTTGGATTTAGATGACCCTAAAAAAGAAATTGATGCATTTTTAGATATAAAAGGAGTCTACATCCCTGATAATCCTGCTAAAATAGCCATAGTTAAAGATATGGACGATGCATGTCATCCGGTAAGGCAGGTCGTTCCAAAAACTGATAATAAGAGATTTATCCCGGCTTTTGGAGAAGCATTTCTTCTTGGAGTATCCAGAGGATGTACAAGGGGATGCCGTTTTTGCATGGCGGGGTGTATCTACCGCCCTCGCCGAGAAACATCTTTAAATAAGCTCTTTAAGGTTGCTGAGAAGGGTAGAAACGCCACGGGCCTTAATAAAATAGCACTAATAGGTGCAGATGTCTCTGGTTATTCAAAAATGGAAGAATTATGCGAAGGTCTCCTTAAGAGGGGTTTTATGGTTACAACTCCATCAATGAGAATAGAGTCAATAACAGAGAATTTATTAGATATACTTCAAAAAAGTGGTCTAAAAACCATAACCATTGCTCCTGAATCAACCTGGAACCTGAGGAATGTATTGAATAAACCTATAAATGACGAAGAGATTTTAAATGTTATGGAAATGGCATTTAGAAGGAACATGAATGTTAAACTTTATTTTATGGTTGGTTTGCCAGCAGAGGCCATGGAAGACCTTCAAGAAACAGTAAAATACATAAAAAATCTGAATAAAATGGGGAAAAGGTTAAATGCAGTGAGAATAAGTATAAATCCATTCATTCCAAAGCCACATACTCCATTTCAATGGGAGAATTTCAATTTTGCTGATTTAGAGGCTAAATACAAATATTTAAATAAAAACCTAAAAAATATTCCTTTAAAGGTTGAGGATCTTGAAAGGGCTTTCATACAGCATATATTATCTGTTGGAGGTGCTGATATTGGGGATATGATACATAAAACCTATAAAAAGAAACTCAAAATTAAAGATTGGCAAGAAATTAATTTAAAATTGGATATAGATTCTGAGGTTCCATGGAAGAACATAGATACTGGTATAAGCAACGATTTCCTGAAAAATGAATATAAAAAAGCGTTAAAAGGAGATATAACTCCATGGTGCGAAATATTTGGCTGTTATAAGTGTGGAGCTTGTTTAAAAAATGAGATCAATTGAATTTGAGATTTAAAATAAAGTTATTCGCAATTTCTTCATATAATAATCTAAAAGCCATGGCAATTTATTTAAAATCTTTAATTACTAATTATTAGTTGTTTATTATAACCATTTATACGTATTCATCAATTTTTATAATATTTTTGTAAAAGAAGCTTAAAATAAGGTCTGGTTGTTAAAAGAAAAATTCAATAAAATATGTTCATGGTATGGAGATTAAATAATTATTTAAACTCTTATAAATGTTTAAATAGCCATTTTGAGAGGTGATTTTTTCAAAAAAAGCAAAAAATTATATACTTTGCACACCTATATCAAAAATACCGAAAAAACCTAAGTTTAGGTAACGGAGGCGGTAAGATTAAATATGAACAAATAATTACAATTTCGTTAATTTTTTGCATCGCTACAATGATTGGTGCTGGTGGAATAAACTTGAGCAGTGCAAACTCTAAATTAGCAGGAGATAATTATCAGACTGTACAGGCTGCAGGGTCAACTGTAACCATGAAGGTTATTGTCACAGGAACAGGGGGAGATGTTACTAAAAATTCACATATTAAAAAGAACATCCCCCGCAGCAGTTTAAATAGCCAGGTAATAGCTCTTGCAAAAAAAGGGACTCCTATGGTTACATTTGGCAATGGGAGTGGTCCAAGGGTAATGATTGTTGCAGGTGTGCATGGAAATGAACTTCCAGCCCAAATAGCTGCTTTAAGGTTGATAAATTACCTAAACGGTAAATCAATCAGGGGAACAGTATATGTAGTGCCTTTTGTGGTTCCATCAAGCACCGCCAGGAATACACGCTTCTGGAATGGGAAAAACTTAAACAGAGTATCTAATGTTGCGGGAACTCCAACCAATAAGATTTTAAATCTTGAAAAGCAACTTAAAGTTAACGTACTTGGGGATTTCCACTCAACCAGGCCTGGTGGCGTTCCAGGTAAAAAGAGTGTTTTCTGCTCAAAGGCTCCAACCTATGAAAGCTATAATACTGCTAGCTACATCAGTAAAAAAACAGGATCTGCATTGATAGCTTATAAAAAAGCGGGAACAGATTATCCTGGAGCACTTGAAGATGCCACTAATTTAGCAAAAATTCCCGCAGTAACCTGCGAAGTTGTTTCTTCACATGGAATTATAGCTTCAGGAAGTGTTACAAATTCATACAATCAGATGCTGGCGCTATTGAAATATAAAGGTGTAATTTAACTCTATTTATTTTTTTTATTCAATTAGAGAATAAACTAAATTATAAAGGGCATTAAAATGCCGCGATATATATCATTTCTTTTATCAAATTGGAATTTGAATTATTCTCAATCAGCTAATCATTTTTTTTTGTATTACCAGTGAATTTTATAAAAGGGAAAAATAAAACAAATATAACTTAATTTTGATATTTCATATCCAAAAATATTAAAATTTTAACTGATAAATCCATAGTGATACCATGTTTCAACCAGCAAAAAGATGTAAACTAATACAGCTTTCAGAGATAAGGAAAATGTTTGAATTAGTTGCAGAAGATGCAATTAACTTGAGTCTTGGTGAACCTGATTTTGATACACCATTAAATATAAGAGAAGCAGTAAAGGTAGCTTTAGACAGTGGATTTACTCATTATACTCCTAATAAAGGAATTATTGAGCTTAGAGAAGCCATATCCTGCAAACTGGAGGATGAAAATAAAATCAATGCTGATCCAGAATCTATAATTGTAACCGTTGGGGCAAGTGAAGCTCTCCATATAAGCATTCAGGCACTGATAAATAGTGGAGATGAAGTTTTAATCCCTGATCCGGGATTTATATCCTATGATCCATGTGTAAAACTTGCAGAAGGTAAAATAGTTCCATTGGAGCTTCATGAAGAAAATGAATTTAGAATGACAGCAGATGATGTCATTGATACTATCACAGATAAAACTAAGGCCATAATTTTGAATTCTCCTGCAAATCCAACAGGTAGTGTTATGCAAAAAGAAGATATAAAAGGGATTGCTGAAATAGCAGAAGATAATAATATATATCTAATATCAGACGAGATATATGAGAAAATAATTTATGAAGGGAAGCATTACAGCCCCGGAAGATACACGGATAATGCAATAACTATAAATGGGTTTTCTAAGACCTATGCAATGACCGGATTTAGAATAGGGTATGTGGCTGCGAAGCCAGAACTAATCGAAGAAATGCTCAAGGTGCACCAGTACAATGCAGCCTGTGCAAGCTCTTTATCACAAATAGCTGGGCTGGAGGCATTAACCGGCCCTCAAGAATGCGTTGGCGAAATGTTAAATGAATTTAAAAGAAGACGTGATTTGGTGGTTAAAAGGCTGAATCAAATGGAAATAACTTTTAAAGCGCCTGAAGGGGCGTTTTATGTATTTCCAAAGGTTGAAAATTCCATGGAATTTGTCAATAAAGCTATTAATAAGGGTGTTATAATTGTAAACGGTGCCGGATTTGGAAAATGTGGAGAAGGACACTTCAGAATATCATACGCAGCTTCATACGAAAAATTAACTGAGGCTATGGACAGATTGGATTCCATTAATATTTAATAGTTCTAAAATATTTTTAACAACCATAGTAATGTTTTAAATAAGTTTTCTAAGTTTATTTAGATTATTAAAAGAAATTAAGGGGGATAATGAATGTCAGAAGGAAATAAACTTGGGGAAGAACGTGTTGTTAATGTTTATCAGTCTTTTCTTTAATTTTATTTTTTAATGCGTCCACATTAAAAATAATGATCCGATATTTTTATATAGAATCATATGAATACAAGTTCATCTGTGGATATATGAACATTTGCTCATATTTAAACTTATTTGAGGGGAGAAATTGACAGATGACCTGGATTTCAAAAATATTTCTGGTCTTTTTGAAAGGGAAGTGACTGAAAGACAGGAAAAGGAAGGATATAACGAACTTCCATCAACTAAAAAAAGAACCATTTTTGCTATATTATTTGATGTGGTACGCGAACCAATGTTCCTTCTTTTAATAGCCAGTGGAATAATATATCTCTTTCTGGGAAGCCTTGATGAGGCATTAATGCTTCTTGGGTTCGTTTTTGTTATAATTGGAATTACGTTTTACCAGGAAAGTAAAACAGAACGTACACTGGAAGCACTCAGGGACTTATCCAGTCCACGTGCATTAGTAATCCGTGACGGTGAAAAAAAGCGTATCCCTGGTCGTGAAGTGGTTAAAGATGATATTTTAATTTTAGAAGAAGGAGATAGGGTACCTGCAGACGCGATTGTTCTTTCATGCAGCCATCTTCTAATTAATGAATCATTGTTAACTGGAGAGTCGGTGCCAGTCCGTAAAGTCTCATGTGGGGGAGTTATGGATATGCATCCTCCAGGAGGAGATGAATTACCTTCAGTATACTCGGGAACTCTTGTAGTACAGGGTCAAGGAATAGCAAAAGTACAAAGTATAGGTTTAAGCACTGAAATGGGCAAGATTGGCAGAAGATTAGAAACATTAGAAGATGAAGATACTTCCTTACAAAAAGAAACCCGTAAACTTGTACTGAACTTTGCTCTTGCAGGTATATGTCTTTGTGCTGCCGTAATATTAATATATGGAATCACCAGACTAGACTGGCTCAATGGATTTTTAGCAGGAATAACATTGGCCATGGCTATTTTACCTGAGGAAATACCAGTCGTACTTACCATTTTTCTTGCACTAGGGGCATGGAGAATATCAAAAAAAGAAGTCCTTACGAGGCGTTCAAACGCAATACAAGCTCTTGGATCGGCTACTGTTTTATGTGTCGATAAGACCGGTACTCTTACCCTGAATGAGATGTCGGTTAGTAAAATTCATGCAAATGGAATTTTTCATGAAGTTAATTTAGAAAAACAGGATTCACTTCCCGGAAAAATTCATGAAATTGTTGAATTCAGCATCCTTGCCAGCCAGAGAGATCCCTTTGATCCAATGGAAAAAGCACTAAAAAAGCTTGGAAAAGATACATTATCAAATACGGAACATTTACATGATGATTGGTCATTAGTACGGGAATATCCCCTTTCACAGGAGCTACTGGCTATGTCCCATGTCTGGAAATCGCCTGATGGTGAAGATTATATTATTGCAGCAAAGGGTGCGCCTGAAGCCATTGGTGATCTCTGCCATTTAGATGAAAAAGAAACACAAAAAATGTTAAATAACATAAAATCCATGGCAGATGAAGGTTTAAGGATACTTGGAGTCGCTAAGGCAAGTTTTAAACAGATAGGTCTACCAGTTAAACAGCATGATTTCAAATTTGAGTTTTTAGGGCTTATAGGTTATTTTGATCCGGTTAGGCCTGGAGTATCAGATGCAATTGAAGAATGTTATACTGCAGGATTAAGGGTTGTAATGATAACTGGTGACTATCCAGGTACTGCAAAGAAAATCGCTGAGCAAATTGGACTTACACCAAGAGAAAAAATCATTACAGGCCAGGAACTTGATGAAATGGAGGATTCTATGTTACGGAATAGTACTAAGGATGTTAATATCTTTGCCAGAATGGTACCTGAACAGAAACTCCGCCTTGTAAATGCCCTCAAAGCCAATAATGAAGTGGTGGTCATGACAGGTGACGGTGTAAATGATGCTCCAGCATTAAAATCTGCACAAATAGGAATAAGTATGGGAGATAGAGGTACTGATGTGGCCAGAGAAGCATCAGCACTTGTACTTCTTAATGATGATTTCTCATCAATCGTAGATGCCGTTAAAATGGGAAGAAGGATCTTTGATAACTTAAAAAAGGCTATTGCCTACATTTTCGCTGTTCATATACCAGTAATAGGCATGTCTTTGATTCCGGTAATCTTTAATTTACCCCTTGTACTTTTACCGGTTCAGATTGTATTTATAGAATTAATAATCGATCCGGCATGTTCCATTGTCTTTGAAGCAGAACCTGCAGAGGCCAATGTGATGAAACGCCCGCCCAGAAGTGTAAAAGAGCCATTATTTGACAGAAAAATAATTAGTTTAAGTATTCTACAAGGAATCAGTGTATTAATAATAGTTTTAAGTGTATACGCTTATACGCTCTACAATGGAAAGGGAGAAATGGAAGCTCGTGCACTAAGCTTTACAACATTAATTATAGCTAACTTAGCCCTGATTTTAACCAACAGGTCATGGTCCATGACAATCTTTGAAACATTACGTTCTCCAAATAAGGCATTATGGTATGTTATAGGCGGCGCATTACTATTTTTAGGTCTGGTGCTCTATGTAGAACCACTACGTAATCTCTTTGGATTCAGTGTTTTACATATTGAAGACCTGTTAATTTGCGCAATGGCAGGAATTATAAGTATCCTATGGTTCGAAGCCTTAAAAATAGCCGGTAAATTATAGATTGTAAATTTATAATCATCTATCTTCATGAGGATAATGTTTCTAAAGAATTCAAATTTAAAGCATTTTTTATTATCAAAAAACATAATAACTAATTAAGATGAAGAATGAATCCTTAAAAAAAGAAATTCTAAAAAAGTGCCAGGAACTTCATATCCCTCTTGTAGGTTTTGCGCCGGTTAGCAGGTGGAAAAATCCTCCAGAAGAGCTTCCAAATAGATTTGATGACTGGATACCTGAAGAATTCTGGCCTCAATCAATATATCCTGAAGCTAAAACAGTTATAGTTATAGGATTGCCTGTATCGCTACCAATAGTTGAAACAGCTCCTTCAATTTATTATCACGAGCTTTATAATACTGTAAACAGGGCCTTAGATTATAAAGCCTATGAAATCTCAAATTTTTTGACATTTAAAGGTTATCCATCAATTTATCTACCTCGTGATGCATATGGTGATGTAGACGTGCTAATTGAAAAGCCATTTGCATTTTTTTCTCATAAACATGCCGCTTATCTTGCTGGGTTAGGTTCATTTGGCCAAAATAATGTTATTTTAACTCCAGAATATGGTCCCCGGGTTAGATTCACTTCAATATTTACAACGGCAGAAATAGAAGGAGATCCAATTAAAAACAATGATTTATGCACTAAATGTCTTGCATGTGTTAAAGAATGCCCTGTTAATGCAATAAAAGAGGAAGGTGATTTTCCACCCTTAGTAGATAAAATAAGTTGTGCTCAAAGAAGTAAAAAACTTAGAAAGGAATACAGATCTCCATGCGGTATCTGTATTAAGGTTTGTCCTGTTGGGGAGGATAGAAAAATCTTTAATCGCGAAAATACGGCAATATATAAAGAAGGTCAGACACCTGAAAAATATAAAAAGGCATGGGAACATGTAAAGAATTATGGAAGCAAAAAATAGCTTTTGTAGCGATTATAAAATCAATTATAAAATTTTGGTGATTATATGAATAATTTATTTGCAGATAGAATGAATAACGTTCACAAATCATTTATAAGGGAAATTTTGAAGGTTACTGAAGATCCAGATATCATTTCCTTTGCTGGAGGGCTTCCAAACCCCAGATCATTTCCAGTAAAAGAAATAGGAGGTGCAGTATCCGAAGTTTTATCAGAAAATGGTGAAGAAATCCTACAATATAGTACAACTGAGGGATATAGGCCCCTAAGAGAATATATTGCTCAAAGATACTTAAAAAAAGGTTTAAAAGTCGATGCTGATGAAATATTGATTACAAATGGCTCGCAACAGGGAATTGATCTTATTGGTAAAGTATTTTTAAACAAAGGGGATAAAGTTCTGATTGAAAATCCAACTTATCTTGCTGCAATACAATCATTTGGATTATTTGAACCTGAATTCAAATCTGTTCCTTTGTTAGAAGACGGAGCAGATATGGATGCTCTTAAAAAGATACTTGACGAGGATAAAATAAAACTTTTTTATTCAGTTACAAATTTCCAGAATCCAACTGGAATAACGTATTCAAAGGATGAAAGGAAAATATAATAAAAAAATTGGCAGCACTTTAAAGATAGGAAACCATGTTTATTATGCATTCCCAACTCCTAAACAATTGAATAATGCATCATTCGATGAATTTCTTAAATGAGGTTTAACTTTAAGAAAAACTGAATATATTATGTCTATATCTTAGAGATAGAAACTGGAAATTTAGATCTTGAGGAGTTCAAAAAAATATGAAGATACAGAACAAATAATAAACGAGCTGTGTAAAATAAGGGGAATCGGACTCTGGACTGCAGAATTTGTAATGCTGAGAGGTTTAAATAGACTTGAATCCCTTCCTACTGATGATATGGGAATTAGAAGGGTAATATCTCATTATTATTGTAATGAAACAAAAATTTCCAGTGATGAGTCACGTGAAATTGCGAAAAAATGGGGAAAATGGAAGGGATTAGCTGCATTTTATTTAATAATAGCTGAAATGGTGAATATAAATATTTAAAAAATTAATAGAATTTATTTGGAACTTTCTGGTATGTCTGAGTGGTCTGATTTTGTGATTTTCCTATTTTTTGTGAAGTTATATGCTACTAAAAGACCTATGAGAATTATCGGGATTAAAATATCAATATAAAGCGCATAACCTGCATTTCCAGGAGCCACGTTCCCTGTTTGTGCTATATTTGTAATATGTATGTATGCAGCTCCCAAATAGAATACTGAAACTGCTATTACAGTCGCTGTCCAGAAATTATCCTTTAACTTCCAGCATAAAACCCCTAAGATTCCAAAGGATAGATTTGCAATTCCAACTTCAGTCTGGAATGGATTTCCTGCAGGCCAGCCAATCATGGCTGCAATGGTATCAGCAAGGAATACATGGCCTATGAATGCCCATATTGAGCCAATTCCGACCATAATAAATAAAAACCATAATAAAAATACTTCAAATATTCTATTTTTTGTTCTTTCAGCTTTACTTAAAAATAAATGTAAAACTGCACCAGTTAATGTTATTGCAAAAAATATGTATATCATTTCCATAATCAGCACCATAATTTTTTAGGTTTAAATGGTTAAAAAGATTTCCTAAATCAATTATTACGAGGGTCTTTATTTTTTATTAGAACCGCTATTTTTAAGGTATGTGTCCCATCTCTGGGCGTATTTCAAAAATAAAAGATCTGAAGTTTTTGAATATAACCAAGATAAAAGTTCAACATGAAGCCCATGATAATAATTATTTGCTTTCCATGCAGGTTTCTTTTCAACGCCAGTAAGGGCATAATAGCTCCAGTCCCCACTGTCAATTTCAGGCAAAATGTTTTTTGTACTGTTAACTCCTTCGTTAAAAAGATTTAAAGCAAACTGGTCGCCTGTCACCTGATAATAATCGTAAATACCTTGCATAGTAATAATATGCCCGTTTAAAATCAGATGATTGGGTTTGAAGTTGTATTCTAAAAACCATTTACCAAATTTAGTTGAGGTAATAAAACCTCCTTTATTTTGGGGTACTTTAAAAGAGTTTATCAGGAGATATGATTGAATTAAATATTTTTTATCTTTAGTGTGGTTATATGCTATTGAATATAAGCCTGCTGCCATTCCCTGAGAATATGATGATGCCCACGGAATACTGGAATTGGAATATTCAAAATAAACATTAAATATGCCATATTTAGTTCCATTATAGTCTTCGACACTCATATATTGGCTTAATTCTTCAAGAAGTTCCATTCCGCTTTGATAGTCTCCGCTCTTGAAATATTGTGATGCCCAGAATGTGGCGGTGACAGGATAATATTGCCATCCCTGATCTTTGTAATATACAAATGGAAGACTGCTATTGAATTCAGGTGTGATATACCTGTTATGGATGGGGTATGGTGATTTCGGGGAAAATGTTCCAATTAGATAGCTGTCTTGGGGGGATGTATGATTAGAATAATAGGCGTTGTTGGCTTTTAAGGTGATAATTAAAATATTAAATTCTTTATCAGTTAAATTTCTCTTTTCTGCCAGTTTAGAGAATACAGTTATGGAATAACCCGAATCCAAATATGATTGATAATAATCAGAATTATTAGTATCTTTATATTTGTTATATAATTCATTTCTAATCTTATTGTTCTCATTAAATACTTCTTTAAGTTCCATTTGTTTAGACCAGGGTAACGATAACGATTTATTTAATATTATTTTCTCATCATCTGAAAATTCTTCAATATCCAGTTCATTATACGGGATTAAAAACGATAAAGCAATAAAAAATGAAATGAATAATGATAATAAAAGGTATATGGGGTCTATTTTCATAATTGTCACATCCTTCGAAGATAAAAATTATAATAAGCTTTAAAATGGTTCTTTTAATCAATATTAACTTTCAACTATAAAACTGTTTATGTAGAGTTGATGTGCCAATTTGTTAAAAAAATTATTAAAAAAGGCGATTGAACGCCGGGGACGGGAATTAAACAACCTTTTAGAAAAAGGTTGATCAAAATTTGAAGATTTAATAAGTATCACGGGTTATAGGTGTTAATCAACATATTTTAAATCAATTAAGAAATTTTTCATTTAGTATTATCAAATACTCCTTAAAAGATGTGTTCATTTTAAAGATGATAAAATGGAATGCGAATATGAAGGATGCAATTTAGAGGTATTTGAAGTTGGATGTTGTACTCATGTTGAACGGCCTAAAGATGAATAAAATCCTGAATTTAAAAGAATAAATGAATTAAAATGTGAAAAAGTCCAAAAATGATAAATAATAGAGATTTTAATTTTGAAGGGCTCATTTACTTGAAGTAAACTTTTCAAAAATTCAATTAGGCTATTTTACTTATGTTATAGTTAGATAAATTATATTTTAAAATTTATTTTGATGGATAGATGGTAAATTAGATTTACAAAAGATAAAGATAGTTAACAATGTTTTATTAAGTAAAACCAAATAAGGAGATATAATTTTTACTGAATCTGAAATAAATAGCGATGTTATTAAATTATGTGGAAATAGAAGAAATGCAAGTTTCCATAAGTCCAATTTAATGGGAAAAATGGATTGTAGAAATGCAACATTTAAATTTTAAAGGCTCAAGAAGAAACATATAGAGTGGCTAAAATATTAGGGAAATTTTAGGGGAGAGAGAAGAAAGCATACTATTATTTTGACATGAAATGGAAGTAAAACGAAAACAAAAATCTAAATGGAAACGAAAATTAGAATATTTATTCATTCAATGGCCATTTGAGTATGGGATAAATCCATAAAGGTTTTATTACACTGGCTTTTGATTATTGTGGGATTTAGATTTATTGGGGCTATTAAATACCGTAAATGGAATAAATAATGTTTTTTAGTATTTATTGTTAGCATATTTACTGGTTTTGATAATGGAAATTTAATCAGTTAAAACATGAATTTCAATGGTTAGCGAGTATTGAAATCATTTTAGGAATTTTTATTGAGGCTGCGTTTTTAGTTATTTTCGCTAGGGATATATGAGATAAGAAATAAGCCTATTTTTTGAATTAATAGTTTGAAATCAATATGGTTGTATTAGAACACGTTTTTCCGCAGCTCAAAACTTTTTTTGAGCGAGGACATTTTTGATCAATCGCTCGAAAATCGTAGATTATCGGCGTCCCAAAATCAAAGATTTTGAGGACCTTTTTTTTGAAAAAAGCTCTCGAAAATTCTACGAATTTTTGAGGTTTGAACGCCGGGGACGGGATTTGAACCCGCGAGATCCAAAGGATCATTGGCTTAGCAGGCCAACGCCGTACCAGACTGGGCCACCCCGGCAAATAAAATTAAAGGTCAGTAAAAAAGATGATTGTTTTTGATTGTTTATACTTTTTTTTGTTTTTATTCTATTTAATTGTTGGACTTTAGCTGGTTTCTATTTCCGCAGCAAAAAAAAAATGTTTTTTTTTTTGAGCGAGGACTTTTTTTGATCAACCCTTTTCAAAAGAAAAAAGGTTGATGGGCACGTTCAGAAGTGGACAGACCTCCTGGATAATGGTGATCCAGAACCTCAGCTCCGCCCCGTTGCTCCACAAGCATCAGCTGTCCGCAGTAGAGCTGCTTCTTTCCAGACCTGACCCGTTCCTGTGGTTAAGACAGTTGATTCCGGCCCTACAGCCGTAACCCTGCCACCACTGATCCTGCAGGACGAGGTTTCTACGTTGAGATTCTGGGCCAGTATACACTTAGTTTGCCGCCTTCTGAACTTCGGCCGCGCCATATAGGGGATTTGCGCTTACAGAGGACCCCTAACTCTCCAGTCTAGCCCATAGTAAATATTGATATTATAGTATTTTAAACTTTTGATCCACAAACTATTTAGATATCTTTCTTTTTATAATTATATATTAAGATTTATTGACGTTTATCTTTTTAATCGATTTTAACGGACATTTTTTGATAAGAGTAAAATTTAATCAATTTAATTTTTAATTTATTCTAACTTTCTATTTAATAATTGAATAATGGAATTACAGGCTATCAATTTGATCAATTGAAATTATAAATTAAAAGTCGTTTCGATTGAAACTCCCTGATGGTGAATTTTTAATTGTTAATCCTTATTTTATATCTTGATTAAAATGATGTTTTATTATAAGTATTAAATGCTGTTTTTTGTCTGCTTAGTAAAGAATTTTCACTTTCCATTATGCAGAAATTAAATTACTCACAAGAATATATTATTTTTACTGAAATTTTATTTCAATGAAATGTCTCGAAGATTAAGGTACTTTAGGTGGAAAAAAATGGTTAATTCATTAAATTTTGCTCAATACCAGAAAATGTGGAGCTATGTTACTGCATTTAAAAGAGCGAAGGAAGATTACCAAACTATGTGGACATTTCTGGATAGAATAGGACTAAGACGATATTTAGATATGCAAATAAAGAGTTGAGATTATAAAAGGACTAATGGGATATATCATGGAAATATAGGAATAGAAAACCATTAAATCCTACATTGGTAAATTATCGAAATTCAAAACCTGGGTAATCAGTAAAACTTGAGACAGCTTTACCAGGTAAATTTGAAACAGCAACAGAATTATACAATCTGGTTAAAAAAGGAGCGATATGATGGTTATAAGCATGATATTTACCCTCAAGGGGGGGAGCAATTAGAAGATTAAAATTAAATTATCCCTTAAATTGTCCTGATTTCAGCCAGATAGGTTATGCAGCTTTACAGGGTTTGAATCAGACACGAAAAGTATCGGGTAGAATATTTACATGTTAGATGCAAAGACAGGGATGGAAATTGTTCAATTGGACATTTATATTAAGGGTCAAGGGTGAAGAATTTAAAGATTGGAAAAATCTGGCAGAGGCTGCAAGTGGAAGAAAAAGAAATTAGATCTACAATGTGCTTAAGAGGATAAAATAATAAGAGGAATGATTCATGTTAATGTCAGATGATGACAAAATATAGGGCTTTTATTATTATTTAAGCCAAAAATAATTGCATAATTTTTATCCTGAATATAGCCGTTTTATGTACTAAATTAAAAATATCAGGGTCAAAAAGTGATCCGTTTTTATAGATACTTAATTTTTTTATCTGATTATATAAATAAAATCATTTAATGCGCTGATTAAGGCCTGAATTTAATGATGCATTTCAATTTTACCCTCTAAAATTCCATGATTATGAGATTTTATTCCTCAATTTTTATTTAACTGAAATCTATAAAATAATGATATGGAATGGGTGCTCATATTTGGTGTTCTCGCAGGGGTTTATTTAGCAAGTAACATTGGAGCTAATAATATTGGAAACTCAATGGGAACTGCCGTAGGTAGCGGAGTCATTAAAATGAGATGGGCCCTTATAATTGGGGCCATATTCATGTTTATTGGCGCAATTTTCCTAAGCGGTAATGTTATAAAAACTATTGCTGGAGGAATTGTAAGTAC
This sequence comes from Methanobacterium sp. UBA176, assembly GCA_002505765.1. Classification (GTDB taxonomy): domain Archaea; phylum Methanobacteriota; class Methanobacteria; order Methanobacteriales; family Methanobacteriaceae; genus Methanobacterium_D. The sequence goes on from DAVZ01000046.1 coordinate 47,593, forward strand.
ATCAATTATAACGCCAGTAGGGGCAGTTATTGCTACTTTAACAGCAGGGTTGTGGGTAAGTATATCTATTTTTAGAAAAACACCTGTTTCAGGAAGCCATTCTATAGTTGGGGCCATTTTTGGATATGGCATAGTTTATGCTGGTTTAAGTCATATTGAATGGAATTCGCTGATTTTCATTGGTTTAAGCTGGATTTCATCTCCGCTTCTCGGTGTTTTTACAGGATTTATATTTTACTATTTTTTAAGAACCCTTTTACTGGAAAAGGTTCGAAGTTTAGCTGTAAGCGGTAGAATTGAAAAAATATTTTCTTACCTGCAAATTTTAAGTTCATGTTTTGCTGCTTTAGGAATAGGAGCCATAGATATTGCTGCTGCAACCGGCATATTAATTGCAGTGGTTGGAACTGGAACAGGTATAGATATAAAACTCCTTGGTACCTTGGGGCTCGTTAGCGGGATAATTGTTGCTGGAAATAGAATTATAGGCACTGTTGGGAAAAGAATAACAAACCTGGTGCCTACGAGGGGAGTTTCGGCAGAAATATCTGCAGCATCGGTTATCTTACTTTTTGCATTTTTAGGGATGCCTATATCTCCTACTCAAACACTTGTAGGGTCTGTAATTGGTGTTGGTCTTGCAAGAAGAACCCGTGATGTTGGAGGTGATGTTGTAAAACAGATTTTGTCATCATGGGTGCTTACATTTCCAATATGTGCCTTAATTTCAGGAGTTCTTTATTTAATTGCCTCATCATTTCTTTAATTAATTGAAAAAATAATTAAGTATTTAATATTTTAAAACCCAGGAGAAATTATATTAATTTTTTTAAGTCGTTTCCACAAATTAATCACTATTACTGTATTATGGCCCTAATAATATCTCCATCAGAAATAATTCCCTTTATTTCATGATTCTTAACAACAACAAGCTGATTTACTATTCCCTCTTCTCTGCCATACTCGTTCATTTTTTGAACAGCGGTATAAAGATTATCTTCAGGCTTCACACAAATAACATCTTTAGCCATTACCTCAGCAACACTTGTTCCAAGCTCGTATTTGTCAAGAATAAGGTTGTGCCCAAGATCAGTTGCTGTAACTATCCCTATTAGATTTCCATCCTCCACTACAGGTAGGGCACTTACCCTGTGTTTCATCAACTTTTCAAAGGCAAAAACAACGTCTTCTGTCGGCGGCACAGTAATGACTTTTTTTGTCATTATATCTTCAACTTTCTGTTTCTCTAACATCTTCTTCACTTCCATAGGTCTTGGTGAGAGTTTCAATAATGTAGTCAATTGTTGTCGTAACGTCTATATTCTCAATTGCAGGTACATCAAATTTTTTAGCCTGAATTTCAAAGTACTTGTGGGTTTTTCGAATTGCTCCAAAGTAATTCATGTATCTTTGAAGTGGTCTTCTGGCCCACAACTGTCTGCATCTTGAATAGAACCGTCCCCTATGAATTTCTTCATCTTGAAGGGTTAAAATAAACATTGCCACATTGTGTTTACTTACCAGGTCTTCATTTATAAATCCAGGAACTATATGAACTCCTTCAATAACTATACTTATTCCTTCTTTTAGAGCTCTTTCAATTACAGCATCAACGCCCACACTTACAGTATCAACGTGATCACGGAATCCTATAAGGATTTCGTCCAGTTCTGGGGGTGGAGGAATCCTTAAAGATCTGTACGCAGTGTAACTTGACTCAAATATTGTTGGCAGCAGGTCTTTAGATACCATTTTGCGCATAACTTCCCTTATGATATCTGTACTGGTCATGTTCCTTATTCCAAGCCTGTTAGCAACTTCAAAAGCAATTGAAGATGTTCCAACTCCAGAAGCGCCTCCAATGAGGATGATAAGAGGTTCACTGCATTTTCGAATTCTTCTCCAGAGCCCATATTTTTCTGCAATTTCTTCATCTTCCCTCCTTAATTTTGAACGAACTATTCCCACCAGATCATCGAGACTGATAACTTTGATGCCTTCCTTTCTCAAATAAGATTCAATTTGAGATGCAAAAATATAGGCCCGATCTGCGTCCATTTCGGCTCTAGTTAAAGATCTTGCTAGCACGCCTTTAGAAAAAGGTTCTGTATACTTTTTTCCACTCACCTCTCCTTCGACCATTATCATTTTCAATTTTCCACCTCAAAATAACAATATAACAAAGTACAGTATAATTAACTCAATTGATGTAATCAAAATTATTTTTCTAATAATTCATATTCAATTTGTCTTTTTCCCTTTTTATGTCTATTTTAGATTCTTAAATAGTATACCATTTTTAATGTATATTAAAAAAGACTATTTATTAAGTTAATATTGATTTAAAGCTTGATAAGTTGGGGATCTATTTTTACAATCTCATTTTCTTCATTTATATTTATTATGCTTGCAGATCCATATGATGACTCGCCAGGATTGATAATCATTGTTTTCCCAATTTTATCAATTGCTCTTGCTTCATGTATATGTCCACAAATATTAATGGATGGTTGAAATTCTTCGATTATCTGTCTTATGCTTTCACTTCCAGCATGCTCTCCTGAGGGCAATAAATCAGTTTTGGTATTATAGGGAGGGGCATGAGTAACCAGTATTTTTATTTCTTGGGTTTCTATTTGTTTCATTAACTTTTTTAGTTCCTGATAAATCTGTATCTCTGCAAATTCAAGTGGAGTATCGAATGGAGTGGTATTTGAACCTCCAAATCCACAGAAACCGATATTTTTAATGATTAATGTCTTGTTATGTAAATTAACAGCATTAGAATTTTCTATTTCTTCGTAAATACAAGTTTGATCGCAGTTACCGGGTATTGCAAGTGTGGGAATGTCAAACATACATATTTCATTTAATATTTCTTCCCCAAGCTTATTCGGACCAAAATGGGTTATATCTCCGGTAAGAACTATTAAGTCAACGCTATTTTTTTGTAGATATTTAAGTATATTCTGGCACTGGCCGTGAATATCTCCCATAGCAAGAATTTTCATGAATTAATCTCCAAATTTGGTTATTTGAAATTATTCCTTGAAAAAGGATGAAATTTCCTTTAGACTTTCTTTAACCTTTTCTTTATCTCCGTATAGAGCAACAACGTCATCTGATTCAAATTCTATTATAATTCCATATTCTTCTGCTATATCATTTAATCTTTCTTCTGACATGGGCTCTTTAAAAGTCACCCTAACCATTGAAAATCCTGCAGGTGCACCAACAACAAATTTCGGTGTGGAAACTTCTTTTTCAATGACTTTTTCTCCTCTTGCAGCTCTTTTAAGGCTTTCAATCCATTCTTCCACGTATCCTTCGTTGATTTCACCTGCAAGATCTATCAGAGTGTCCTGAATTGAATTTAAAAATTCATTTATCCTTTTTAATTCATTCATCATCTCAGGATTGGTGGGATCTGACTTGTAAAAATTTATTGTTGTTCTGGCAAGTCTTATATTCTTGGTAACTTCATCTGGAATCTGAATATCCTTTTTTTTAAGGTCGGTAAAAAGCTCAACGAGAATCAGCCATGTTTGTTCAATTGGTAAATCGTTCATAAGTGACCTTCCAGAATTTTTTTAGTGTTATAATTAAGTTTTGCCTCAGCCCGTTTAAGTTCTTCCTCTATTTCGGCTATATTTTTATATGATTTTAAGAATAAAACATGGTTACTTTCTGTACCCTTGATATTTAAAATTGCAATTTCTTCGCTATCATCTATTTTTTTGTTTTCAATAGATGCTTTATAACGTACAAAGGGCCCGTATTCTTGTGGTATTTCTTCAAATTTAAATATTCCAACCAGTGTAGCAATGAACATAAAAACACCTCGAGTGATTTATTTACATTAGATCGTTATTTAAATATAATTTTCAAATTATTTAAAATTTTATTAAAGTTAATTAGTTGATTAAGGTTTAGGTAGAATTTTTACAATAAATAAAAACTATAAATAAGTAAATAATAATACAAGACGTTAATGGGTCTGTAAGGTTAACGGGT
>DAVZ01000017.1 GCA_002505765.1 Methanobacterium sp. UBA176
ACGATGTGAAAATAGGGCTCTATAAAAATTCTACAAAAAATGGATAATGTATTGGTTATATTTATTTTTAAAATATGGGACTGTAAAGTTAACGGGTATTGGAATGTTCATCAATATTTCATATTCGTTAATTATTGCTCTTTCAGTAAACAAAGACATATTAAGTCAAAAATATTCCAATAAATCTGCTCAACCCCCCAATAACTTTACAGACCACTGAATTTTGAATATCTAATTGACTGAATGTAAATTTTTAGTCTAATTAAATAAACCTAATTTTTATATAGAATTTAACTTAAAACATGATTTTCAGATTAAAACCTGTTTATTTAGTGAGCATGCACTTTTTAACGTTTTTTATAATAAAAAAGTTTATATTAGATGGTATTAATTAATAAATAGATGAATAAGAAGGTTAAATTAGTTAATAATCACATAAATACGTTTTTTTAAAGAGGCGATAAAAATCATTGAACTCATTCTGGCATGCATAATAGGAGTTTTATGCGGTACAATAACCGGATTAATACCTGGAATCCATGTAAATACTGTTGGAGCATTTATTTTTGCTTCATCATCGTTTCTACTGACTTTTTACTCTCCTGAAATTCTCTGCGTGTTTCTTATTTCTATGGCAATTTCTCATGCACTCCTTGAATTCATACCCTCCATCTTCCTTGGAGTTCCAGAAGAAGGAACCATTCTATCAATTTTACCCGGTCATCAACTTGTACTTCAAGGAAGAGGAAAAGAAGCAGTTCGACTGGCTGCAATTGGTGGATTCGGTGGAGTTTTAATAACCGTACTTCTTCTACCGTTATTCATGATGATTTTACCATTCCTATACGGCCCAATTAAGCCCTACATCTGGATTCTACTTTTAATAGTTGTTATTTACATGCTTGTAAGATTAAATAACGACATAAAATCATTCCTGTGGTCTGTAGCTTTATTTTTACTTTCAGGAATAATGGGATACATTATGCTCAATACACCAATATCATCAAATATTTCATTGCTATGCATCTTTACAGGCTTATTCGGAGTTAGCACTCTGCTCTACAGTCTTTCTCAAAGTTCCTTTGTCCCCACACAAAATAGGTTTCATGATCTTAAAATAGATGGCAATATTTTCAGGGGAATTTTTGCTGGAGGAATAGCAGGTACAATACTGGGCTTTTTACCCGGGCTTGGCCCAGCCCAGGGAAGTTTAATTGCCCAAGAACTAAGTGGAGGTGGAAATACAGAAAGTGATAGGGAAGGATTTCTGGTTGCAATCAGCGGTGTTAATACCTCAGATACTCTATTTTCCCTGGTTTTAATATTTTTAATTGGAAATCCAAGAAGTGGAATTGCAGTTTACATCAATAACATCCTGGAGAACTTTGATTTTGCCCATCTAATTTTTTTCGTATTTACAGCGCTGACCGCAGTTTCATTATCCTTATTTTTATGTTTAAAATTAGGAGATGTGGTGAGTAATTCAATAGAACGCATAAATTATAAAAAGCTTACCTGGATTGTAATCACTTTTATGAGTGTTTTAGTAATTGGATTTTCGCTATGGTACCATGTGAATATCCTGTTTATCTTTATTGTATATATTACGGCAATTTCTTTGGGATTAATTCCTCACTATGTAGGGGTGAACAAATCCAATCTGATGGGCGTTTTGATCGTGCCGGCGATTGTGATTTACTTCAATATGATTTAAAAAATTATTTAATTTCTTCATTACATATCGGCTTAAAAGTCTTTATTAAAGCCTCCAAAAGCCTCTTTCTCTTCTCAGGATTGGAATTAGGCATCAAATGAGCCCCAATATAGGTGTTGTTTCTTGAACCTGCTTCCTTAATCCAGCATTCGTATTTAGAGTTAGATTTATAGGATTCAAGTTCAGATAAATTGTCTGATTCCCCAAAATACAGGATATGATATGTATAAGGCTTTTTATACGCATCAGGCTTTTTCATAATGGCATAAATGCCTGGATTGGATAATGGCTCCCATCTTTTAATTGGATAAGGACCATCGAATAATATATTTCCCCATATTAAGCTCATTTTATCCTCTTTTTCCATTTAATAATATTAGAGTATATGAAGTATTAATAATAGCTGAAAAATTAATTCTTCCAGGTTCGTTGCTTAATCAAAAAAAAAGGAAAAGTTTATAGTCTAAGGGACTTTAAGACTATTCAATATCATGTTAACGGCCTGTTCATCATATACTTCGAATGCAAATGCTGCCAGGTATGGATTTCCATTTTTTGCAAAGTAGGTATTTGATGAAACGATCTCTGATTTTTTCATTACAACTTCGTATCCATTGACACCATCCACAGTTCTGGATTTTTCTGATATTAATGTATATCCACTTTTGTTCATGCTTGATTTATATGCAGACGCCCATTCAGTTGTAGAAACTATTCTTTTATTTGCCCCCACTGTTACATTGGCCAGGACAAAGGTTGCATTATCATTTCCCACCGCTACAAGTATTGTACTTGCATTATTTTGGAAATCTGTTTTATTTAGTTCACCCCAGTCTCCGGGATATGTAAAAGAAATGCCATTGTTTGAATAGGTTTTATTTGATGAACTAACAGATGTACAACCAGAGGCCATAACTATAACCGCGAGAATCCCTATAATTAAAATCAACTTTTTCAAATAATCACCAGATAAAAATATCCCTATTCTTCAATATATTTTTTTCCGTTTTTATGGCACTATTGGTTTAAAATTAGTTACTCTATTTTTTGATTTAGATCAGTTAAAGCAAAAAAAGCTGAATATCGCCCAAAAATCGTTTTATTGTGCCACGAAAATACAAAAATTAAATCAGAATAACCTTTCCAGCCAATTCCTCAGCGGCTTTTAAAAATTCTTCCGGATCAACTTCTGGAAACACATCCACAATACAAATATCAAATTTTTGATCGGTTATGTTTTTTAATTCCTTAATATCGGCGCAATAAACCTCAAATCTATCTCCAGATGCTATTAATCCCTCTTTATTTCCTGAAATTTTAACTGGGAATCCATTTACTTCCAAATTTATAACCGTCATTTCCACTGCAGGCTTCCATATGTCGTTGAAAACAACTTTTCTTGCACCAGCCTTTAAACATGCTATTCCCAAAGTTCCAGGACCACAAGTACAATCAAGAACAGAAGGATGATCAAATTCTTCTAAAGCTTTTTTTAACAATTCTATTTTAGGAGATTTAACCCTGGGAAATTCTATATGGATTTTCCCCTGATTTTTATAAATTCCTATTGCACCAAAGGGTGTCTGTACAATATCAAACCTCATATCGCATCCAGCAAGAAGTTCATACATATGGGGTTTAGATTCAGAATCTTTAATCCCAACTGTATCCTTTAAATTCCCCTTTAAAACTCCCTTAACTTCATTAACTTCCTTTACAATCCTCCGGGCACATTTTTCATCAACTTCTCCCGATAATATCACCAGAGAATCTAAAGGCAGGAATGGAACAGAATCTGTTGGGTAAGCAGGCGTTATTAAGGGGACGCATGTATCTCTTAAGGTGGATTTTTTGTCTTTTATCCCTTCCTCAATCATGATTTTCAATATATGTGCAATAACAACATCTAAATGCCTTTTACCACATTTACAGCTTCCAAAATTATTATCTATTTTATCGAGGTCTATCTGAGAAGTTAAAGGTGAAAATTTCCTAAAATTTACTTCTTTGCATTGGACACATGGTCTGTAAAATAAGTCCATTTTTTTAAGGATCTGTGATGTATGCTTAATGCATTCACTTCCGCAGATGCACCTTATTTCCATATGCTTAAATATGGGATGCTTAATATAAATATATGTAATTCATTTGGTATTCGTGAGACGCATGAAAGATAAAAGAAAAGAAATATTAAAGGATCTTTTAGGTGAATTTGGTTCTATGGATAAGACCAATGAAACAGACGATAAAAAAGATATCCAAACACAAAAATCTTTTAAAGGGCGTGACAACAATCTAGAGAAGGATGAAGAAAAAACTGAGCGATTCCCAGAATCTTCATTTTTTGAAGACGATGAACCATTTAAATTAGACAAAATAATGGAACATCCGGCTGAAGAAAGAGAGATAACTAAACCAGCGCGCAGACCCAAAAAGATCAAAAAAATGACCTCGCGAATATCGGCTGAAATAATTGAAGATGGATTGATCCCCTTTTATAACGTTAATGTCCCTAAATTTACAGATAGAGAACGCCAGTTACTTAATGAAATTCGTGAAAAACTGGTAGAAGCCGCTGTTTCCCAGGGCGAAAAATTCAGGGTTGATGAAGGTTCATTCATCAAGGAAGTTAAGGAATTTTTAAGGACCAGAGGAGTAAGAGATACAGAAAAACTTGCCTCACAAATCTCTCAGGAAATGTTAGGTTACGGCGATCTCGACCCTATGATCAAGGACGATGACCTTGAGGAAATAATGGTACTTGGTAATCAAAAATCTGTATTTGTATACCACAGAAAAATAGGAATGATGCAGACAAATGTGGTTTTTGAAAAAGACAACGATATTAAAGCAATTATTGACGTAATTGCAAGACAGGTGAACCGTAGAATAGACCAGCAAACCCCAATACTTGATGCAAGACTGGAAGACGGTTCAAGAGTAAATGCAACACTCCCCCCAATATCCGCAGACGGCCCAACACTAACCATAAGGAAATTTAGGAAAGATCCATTAACTGTTATAGATTTAATTAATTTTAAAACACTCTCATCCCATTTAGCAGGATTTCTATGGGTCTGTGTTGACGGACTTGGAGTTAAACCCTGTAATGCCATTATAGCCGGAGGTACAGGTTCAGGTAAAACAACAACCTTAAACACCGTATCTTGCTTTACTCCTCCTCGCGAAAGGATAATTACCATTGAAGATACTTTAGAGCTTCAAATTCCTCACGAACATGTGTTACGTATGGAAACCCGTCCTCCAAACATTGAAGGAAAGGGTGAACTGGATATGGATACCCTGGTGAAAAACTCCCTCAGACAGAGACCTGACCGTGTGATCGTAGGTGAGGTGAGGGGAGCGGAAGCAATAACTCTTTTCACAGCTCTAAACACCGGTCACTCAGGATTTGGTACACTTCACTCCAATACAGCAAGAGAAACCATTACCAGACTTATAAATCCGCCAATGAACGTTCCAAATATCATGATCCCCGCATTAGATTTCATCATAATGCAGAACAGGATGTACAGACCCGAAGGTGGCTCTTTAAGGAGAGTTACTGAAGTTGCAGAAGTAGTTGGAATGGAAGAAGGCAATGTACAATTAAACAGGGTTTTTGAATGGGATAACGTTGTTGATAAGGTTGAATATGTTGGAATTGCAAGTCAAACCTTAAGGGAAATGGCTGAGCTCCGGGGGATAAGCATAACTGAAGTTGAAGAAGAAATCGAAAAAAGAAGGTTAGTACTGGAGTATATGGCTGATAACAACATCAGAACAATTGGCGAGGTTGGAGAATGGATTCACAATTATTACAATGATCCAGACGAAGTTTTAGAAAAAATATTATAACAATACATCATGATGTGGTGATAAAATGGCTTTTGATGGCCTGAAGAGTTTCTTCAACAGAATAGGTAATATTACGGTAGATTCAAGTAAAAAAGTTGGTGGTGGAGTACAGGCTCCTGTAAACAAAATCAATAAAATGGGACCTGTAGGCAAATTAAGTAATATTAAAATTCCGCGAAGATCTGGAGGAATCACAGCTAAAAAGTCTTCCCCTCGGGTAATAGAAAGGATGAAGATGGACAAAGACGAGATCCAGATGTTTAAGGAGCTCATCGATAAAAAATACGAAAGAAGAGAAAAACCCGGTAAAGAAAAGGCAAAAAGAGATATATATCAAAAGGCAGCCCTGGAGGAACTACTTAAAGAGGAAGAAAAAGAAAACTTAGACCCTAAACTAATTATGGGGATGGGACTTGTATCTTTTGTCGTTATTTTAATTGTTGTAGCCGCTTTAGGATATGGAATTATAATTGGGCTTGTAATGGGAATTCTGGTATTTTTAATGTCTGCTGTAATTGTTTTTCTTCCTAAACTTCAAAAAGGAAAGAAATCATCAGAGGCTTCAAGGGAACTACCCTTTGCCCTCAGGCAGATGGCAACCGAACTTCGTGCCGGACTTGGACTTCATGAAAGTATGAGATCAGTAGCTTTATCTGGATACGGACCTCTTTCAGAAGAGTTTGCAAGAACACTGGAGGAAATCAAATACGGTGAAACAACAGAAAATGCCTTGATGGACATGAGTGAACGTATCGATTCCGATGGGCTTAAAAGAGCTGTTTACCAGATAACCCGTACATTATCAAGTGGTGGAGACCTGGCAAGAACATTAAACGTCATTGCAGAAGATACTGCCTACGAACTGAGGATGAAACTTAAGGATTACGCTCAAAAATTAAATTCATTCACCATGATATACATGTTCGTGGCCATACTCGGGCCTGTTATCCTCATGATCATGTTAATTGCAGCAACAACCGTAATGGGGCCAATATTCCCACCGATTGTCCTTTTAATTCTGTACCTTTTCCTTTTCCCTCTGGTTGTTGGGTTCATGGCCTTTATGATTAAAAGACTCGAACCACAGGTGTAATATTAAAAAAAAAAATTTTAGGGAATTAGGATATTCATTTTTTTTATTTTTAGATTATTGAAAATAGTTTGTTATTTCAAGTCCTATTATTAAGGATAATGTAATTAACATGAAAATAAAATCTTTCCTTTTTAATTTATTATTATAGTTGTATAACTGGGAATTATCTGAGTATCCACGGCTTAACATGCTGAAATAGACCTTTTCTCCCTGTTCGTAGGAGCGCAGGAACATCATACTTATGGTTTCACCTACTTTCCTTAATCTCCACATATAAGCAGTTTTCTTATTTCTTATGTCGAAACATCTTGTTTTTTGAGCATTGCGTATACGTTTTAATTCATCATAAAAGAAGAAAAGATATCTTAAAGTTAAACTTAAAAGCATGGAAAATTCACGGGGTACACCCAGTTTTTGTGCAGAATTAATAAGGTCCTGCATTGGAGTTACAGATGAAAGGAACACAATTGCAGTTACACAGACAATGATTCTAAGTAAAAGAAGTAATCCAAAGTCTAAACCTTGCTGAGTAATGGTTATTCCTAAAGGAATGGTATAAATCACGTCTCCAGGCCTTATGAAAAGTTGAAATAAAGCAATAGCTCCTCCAAATGGTAAAATTAATGCTATTCTTTTAAGAGCGTAGCTTAAAGAAATATTAGACATTAAAATTAATATTAATAGATAAAACACCATTATAAATAATATAACTAAATCTGTTGTATAAACAGCATATACAATAATTAACATACTTGAGATAATTTTTATTCTGCCATCTAAAGAATGTAATGTGCTTTTTTTGCCAGCTTCCATTTCAATACTGGAAATATTCACCATCTACTATTCCTCATTATAATGATTAATAAAGGAAAATTAGGTATTTTCCTTTCTATTTTTCTTTTTTAAAACTATACCAAGTCCATATGCAATTCCAAGAACCAGTAAAGTTCCAAGAACCAATGCTGTTACTCCACCTAAAGGATTATCTTCACCCAAAGCTGGAATTGTATAATCTGGTAAAGGTGACTCAAATGCTGGCTCTGTTTCCGGATTCTGCATCACTTTTTCCATTGTGCTATCTAAACCATCAGGATTTGATGATGCCAAAAATGGAGCTAAAACAGCTATTATTAAAGCAACTGCTATTCCACCCATTAAAAATTTTTTGTTTTTAGGGCTCATTTTGATGGCACCTCACTTGGTTTTTGTTCAAGAGAGAACAAATCCGGTCTTACATTTTGTATTGCCAGAACTACAACTAATGTTATTGCCCCCTCAATTATTCCAATTATTGCATGGAATCCCCCCATATAGAAAATGCCTAAATCAAGCGGGAAAGTTCCTGCTATTGTTAATTCAAATGCAGCAGCAATTGCAGCAATGAATATTGATGCCCATGCTGCAGTAAACACTGCAAATTTTCCGTTAACATTTTTAAGCGATTTATAGGTGTAGAATCCAACAAATCCTCCTACAACCCCCATATTAAATATATTCACTCCTAAAGCTGTCATTCCACCATCACCAAATAACAATCCCTGAAGTATCAATACAATTGATAAAACAAGAACTGCTACCCATGGACTACCGAATATTATAGCTACTAAAGCCGCACCCATCATGTGCCCACTTGTTCCAAAAGGAATTGGAATATTCATTGCCTGTATAGCAAAAATACCGGCCGATAATACGGCTAACAATGGAATAGCTCTTTCATCAAGATTATTTCTTACCCATCGTAGAGCAAAAAAAATTGCTATTAGAGATATAAACCCATATATTAAATATTGTGGAAATGGAATTAAACCATCCGGTATATGCATATTTTTATCCTCCTTTATTTTATATAAGAGTTAATAGCAATCTTTATAATGTATTACTAAACCCTATTTTTAAGGTAAAAATGTAATACTCATTTAAAAGTGTCTTATAACCCTTGAATCTCACTATAATGGGTTTAAATTTATATCATATAAAGGTTTTCTATAGTATTACTCTTAGGTGTTTTTTATAATTAAAAGTATTAAAAAGTTATTACTAAAACCAATTTTTTTAATAATTGTAATAATAGAATCTTTCTTAAAAATAAAATAAATTTATTCAAATCACATTAAAATCCTAATTACAATCTTATTCCTTATTTAATGATTTAATTGTTTAAAATAATTAAAAAAAGTTCATCCTTCTACCATGATTAATTT
>DAVZ01000011.1 GCA_002505765.1 Methanobacterium sp. UBA176
TTGTAAGTTTTGCATATAAATCTTCTGAGGCCCGAATTCACCCAAAATAGGGTTTCTCTCTTGATATCCCTGCCGAGTCACATGATTTGATCCACATTTGGGACATACAGGTCTAACATACTCAAAATGATTATCGGCAAGTAAATTCAAGGTTTGATTCACATTTCGGGTTGTTTGAAGGCTTTGAAATCTTTGGTTCAAAACATTTTCAAAGTTGGGTTTTTCCAAACCAAAATCGAAAAGATTAAATTACAAATCTTTGATTTGTAAACTCGCAACAAAAGTTGCGAGAGTTGTATGGAATCAATACATGAACTGAGAGTAGGTATTATATTGTTTATCATACCAATATATCTACTCTCACCTTATATTTTCTTTAACGGCTTCAAATCAAAATTTAAGATTTATGAGACAAGAAAAATCTATGATTTTAGAATTTCAAAAATTTGTCGCAGCACCCATTAACTTTACACTCTCCTTTTATATAAATATACCAATTTACAGCATCTATTACAGGTAATTGTGACTTAAGGTCTGTAACATGTTAATTTTAATGAATTGAAAATCACAAGCACTAATCAATATTATATAAAATTTAATTTTTATACTACAAACTCCAATATATTCACATGGAAAAGTGGATTGAACACCCTTTAATCAAGGATCAAAAAATTGAATCACGACTTTACCAGCAAGTTCTTGCTGCTGACGTGCTTAAAAGTGGAAATTCCATGATAGTAGCGCCTACGGCCCTTGGAAAGACAATAGTAGCCGTTTTAGTTGCAGCGGAAAGGCTCAAAAATTTCAAGGGTTCTAAAGTTCTTATTTTAGCTCCCAGCAAGCCGCTGGTTGTTCAGCACGGGGAAAGTTTTAAAGAATTTTTACATATTCCCACAACATCCCTAACAGGGGATATTAAACCAGAAGATCGGATTAAAAGATGGAATGACCATCAAATTATTTGTGCTACACCACAAACCATAGAATCTGATTTAATATCTTCAAGATACGATTTAAAGGATGTATCTCTACTTGTATTTGATGAATGTCATAGAGGTGTTGGTTCTTATTCTTATGTTTATTTAGCTTCCAAATACCAAAAGGAGGGGGAAAATCCCCTGATACTTGGACTAACCGCCTCGCCGGGATGGGGTGAAGATAAGATAAACGAGGTATGCGAAAACCTCTTTATAAATGATGTCATCATTAAAAGCGAAGATGATGTTGACGTTGCCCCCTATTTCAACCCGATAGAAGTTAAATGGGTTAAAGTAGAATTAAATAAGGAACTAAAAGAGATTAAAGAAGCTATTGAAACCACTTTAAAGGTCAGACTTAATGCTCTAAAGCGAATGGGAATAATTAAATCTGTTAATATCGGTAAAAAAGAAGTCCTTAAAATAAAAGGTGCAGCCCAAAACAGAATTGCAAGAAGTTCACATCCCCCAAAAAAATGTTACTATGCTGTCTCTGTGCTTACAGCTGCTATAAATATTCTCCATTCCCTGGAACTTCTGGAAACCCAGGAAATCAGCACTTTAAATAAATACTTTGGTAGGCTCAGAAAAAAGAAAACCAAGGCTGCTAAGAGTCTTCTGATGGATGAAAACTTTAAAAAAGCAATTAGTCTTACCAAGATAGCCTATGAAAAAGGGATTGAGCACCCTAAACTGGGTAAATTAGCCAAAATTTTAAAAAAAGAGCTTAAAGAGAATAAAGATTCCCGAATAATCGTTTTTACCCAGTTTAGAGATACTGTGGATAGAATATTTGAAAAATGCGAAGATGAAGGCATTAATGCCGTTAAATTCTTTGGTCAGGCTGCAAAAGAAGGGGAAAAGGGTTTAACTCAAAAAAAGCAGAAAGAAGTAATTAAATCCTTCAAAATGGGTGTCTATGATGTTTTAATATCTACAAGTGTTGCTGAGGAGGGTATTGATATCCCTGCAGTTGACCTCGTAATTCTCTATGAGCCTGTTCCATCAGAAATAAGAATGATACAGCGAAGAGGCCGTACAGGAAGGAAAAAACGCGGTAAAATGTACATATTGATTACTAAAGGTACCCGTGATGAAGCTTATTACTGGTCAAGTATCCACAAAGAGAAAAAAATGAGATCACAGCTTTCAAAAAGGGTTAAAAGAGACATTGCGCCACATGAAATCGTGGAAGTTGTTCCAAGAGATGGAAAAGATGGAGAACTCATGCCATTGATCTTTGCAGACTCCAGAGAAGGTAATTCCAAGGTTTTAAGGGAACTTGATAAACAGAACGTTGAAATAAAGACTATGAGCCTCCCTGTAGCTGATTATCAGGTTAGTGATGAAGTGGGAATTGAAAGAAAAAGTACAAATGATTTCATAAGCTCAATTATTGATAAAAGACTTTATAAGCAGGCTAAAGCACTTGTTGAAAATTTCAGAAAGCCTGTAATAATACTTGAAGGTGAAGACCTTTATTCATCCCTAATTCATCCAAACGCTGTTAGAGGCGCTCTTGCATCCCTTGCTGTTGACTTTGGTATCCCTGTAATCCCAACAAGGTCAGAAGAAGATACTGCTGCAATGTTAATACGGATTGCTATAAGAGAACAAATTAAGGACAAATCAGAGATCCAGGTTAGAACAGAGAAGAAGCCCTTAACATTGTACGAACAGCAGCTTTTTATCATAGAATCACTGCCCAATGTAGGCCCTGTTACTGCTAAAAAGCTTCTTGAAGAGTTTGGTTCGGTAAAAAATGTTATAAATGCCACAGAGGGTGAACTTAAAAGGGTAGAAGGTATTGGAGATAAGATCGCCAAAAGTATAGTGGATGTTTTAGGATCTAACTTCAGAAAGATTGGTGATGTAAAAATTAAAAGGCTTACAGAAATGGATGAGAAGGGTAAATAGCTATTATTATGCTCATATTCAATTTTAAATTCATTTATTAACAGGAGAGAATAACTTGCGCATTTTAATGGACGAAAAGGGCAGAAAATACATTGCCCACAATGAAGAATTCCACACAAACTTCGGCTTTATAAAAAAGGAGGATATAGAAAAGGGAATGCCTGGAGATGTCCTAAAAACTCATTTAGGGCATAAATTCAAGGTATTGAAGGCTAATATTAACGATTATATCGATTTAATGGAGAGAAAATGCTCAATAATACTGCCCAAAGACATTGGAATCATAATCGCGACTACAGGGATCGGATGCGGAGACAAAATAATTGATGCTGGAACAGGTGCTGGAGCCACAGCACTTCACTTTGGAAATGTTGTGGGAGAAAAAGGTGCTGTTTACTCCTACGAGATAAGAAAAGACTTTGCAGAAATTGCAAAACGTAATATAGAAGGTTTTGGGCTAGAAAACGTGCATATAAAATGTAAAAATATATTAGATGGTATTGATGAAGAAAATATCGACCTGATCTTTTTAGATCTCCCTAAACCATGGGATGTCATAGAAAATGCCAGATCAGCCCTTAAAGTCGGCGGCTATATCGCAACTTACACTCCCTACATTGAACAGATGCAGATACTTCATAAGGTCCTCAAAAAATATGAATTTACAAATGTTAAAACAATTGAATGTATTTTACGCGAAATTGAAGTAAAAAATAAGGGTACACGGCCCAAAACCAGGGCTGTGGGGCATACTGGATATTTAACATTTGCAAGAAATCTATAACTCCATAGAAGTTTTAATGGATTTTTCCAAAAAGCTTAAAGAATGTTCATTCAAATAACTCTTTTAAAGAATATTGACATAAATACTTTTATCAACAACCAAAATTCAGAGAATTTTAGAAAATGTGTAGCATTTGAAAATCTACAATTTCATGCAGAAAAGATGATATTGCAATTAGATGAAAATGGAGATGTACTTAACTTAAAAGTTTAAAGAATGTCTCGAGGATTTATAGTTAAATACGTAACC
>DAVZ01000034.1 GCA_002505765.1 Methanobacterium sp. UBA176
TATCAAATGAATCAACTAACAGCGAAAATTACTGTGTTTTAGCCTGTTTAATGCTTATCAATGGCTATCAATGTAGTAACTACTCACCTCCACATGATATACAGTGTCCTGAAAAAAAAGATTACCAGCTAAAAAGACAAGGAGGTCAGAATGATGCATACTCCAGAAGAAAATGCCAAGATAATTAGAAGCTACATTTTCCATAATGAGAAGGATAAATTAGCACAATTTGCAGAGGATAATCACCCTGCCGACCTGGCTGATGCCATCAGTGATCTTCCAAGAAAAGAGAGGATCAGCTTTTTTTCTATTATCAGTCCCGAGAAAGCTGCTCTTATCTTGCCAGAGATAGAGCCAGTATTAAGAAAGGAGCTGTTTGAAGAGATAGAAGAAACGTTCCTCTCCCGCATCTTAGAGAAGATGTATGCTCATGATGCAGCCAATATCTTAGAAAAACTTCCCGAGAAGTGGACGCAGCAGTTACTTGACTTCATGAAGCATGAGGAGGCTGAGAACGTTGCTAAACTGTTAGGATACAAGGAAAATACTGCAGGAAGAATAATGACCCTTGATTTCTTCCACCTTCCTTCAAAGATGAGTGTTGGTGAAGCAATAGAGGAACTGCGGAAAACAGATATTCATCACATTTCATATATATACATTGTTGATGACAGTTATCTTATCGGGGTTCTTTCACTTAGAGCCTTGATTGCTGCTACCCCAGACACCAGGCTATACGCAATTGCCAATAAGGACATTGTGCGTGTAACAGTTGACGTTGATCAGGAAGAGGTGGCAAATTTAGTGAGGAAGTATAACCTTCGGGCAATCCCCGTTGTTTTGAGAACAAACAAGCTGGTTGGAATAGTGACTCTTGATGATATACTGGACATTGTTAGTGAAGAAGCCAGCGAAGACATCTACTATATGGCAGGGGTGGGGGGTGTAAATGAAGATGAATTACTTCATCACTCTATTCCTAATGCTGTCCATTTGCGATTACCAATCCTCATTATCTGCCTTATAGGGGGAACTGTTGCCGCTGGAATAATTGGAGTATTTGAAGACACTTTAGCCGCTTTAGTCATACTCGCCGCTTTTATACCTGTAATTATGGATATGGGGGGGAATGTAGGAACACAGTCTTCAACAATTGTTACCAGAGGATTAGCTACTGGGAGTGTTGACATAAGGGCTGTATGGAGTCTTCTGTGGCGAGAGTTGCGTATAGGGGTATTAATTGGAGCTATCAGCGGAGTTGCTGTTGGGATAATCGCTCAAATATGGAAAGGAATTCCAGATTTGGGGATAGTGGTAGGAATTTCAATGATAGTGACAATTACTGTAGCCGCCGTTGCCGGAGCGTTTTTTCCAATTTTTTTTCAACGCATTGGAGTGGATCCAGCGATAGCCAGTGGTCCTGTAATCACATCTGTCAAGGACATTACCGGACTTCTTATATACTTTAGCACAGCCACTTTGTTAATATTATGAGTCCTTTAAGGATTCTAAGGGTTATATACTGACTCAATATAAAGTCCTAATTTGAACATTAATAGCGTTACAACGAAAAACACAGCCTCCTCATCTGCGAAGCATGCGGACTCCTAATTTGAACATTAAATAGCGTTACAACTCGGCTATATGCTACAGAAGGCATGCTAATATTATGTGCAAAAGTTTTTAGACATTAATTTGCACCTGTTCAGGGCTCTAAAAATTATAATTTAGACTATTGGGATTTTTTGTGATTTTAATAAATTATAAGTTTAATTATAGTGAATGATAGAACTTATTTAATCTATGTTTGATACAATCCCTGTTCATCAGCTGAATCGTTGAAAAATTATAATATCAGGGCACTTATGGAAGTTAAAAAACATTTATTAATTAATAATAATTAAATTGCAGTAAGTATATCCAGTAAAACAAGGAGGATTTGGAAAACCTAAGTTTTTAGCTTTTTTTAAAAATTTTTATGTACTTGTTTATATAAATAGCGTTTATAAAGTCGTAAACACAATTTACGCTGACTGAAACTTAGGAACGAGTTAAGAAATTAGGCGGCGAATTGTTTGAAGTGAATAAGTTAATTGATTAGGAGAAATTCCGGCCACCAACCAGTCACCATCACTCTCCAAACCAGCCAAAAATATATTTCAGCACTTCAGCTACAGCCTGATAAAACTCATTAACCTCTAAAAAAACGCACAAGCGAGTGTACCAAAAAAATTAATTTAAATAGCCAAAAAACATATAAATGAGAACAAAAATTGGGCCAAAAAATGAAAAACACCACAAAAACATGTAAAGATATGAAAATCTAATAAGTGAATCAAATTCATTAGATTGATAAAACAATTAATCATTACTGACATAATATTTTAGAAAAATACTCATTTTTTACAGAATTATTGGTAATCTTCCCAAATATTTATAAAGGATTATGAATATATCCAATTTTTATAAAACCAAATAGAATGTGTTGAAATATAACATAATTTACATTTTAATTTTCATAATGGAGGTGAGAAGGATGGATATGGATGATGATGACAATAGTCAGGATAGAATGGGAGTATGTATATGCAGAGTAGGCATTAGCTCCTTCCAGGCCATATCCACCTTCCTGAATTGATCTGAACAATATATTGTGTTAAGATCATATTCTCCTTAAAACTGCTATTTTCGTATGCATACTTCCCGACAGGCATTTATACTATTTTAATTGATATTTTGAGATTTATTTAGCTTTTAGCTTTATTTTAAATTAAGTGCTAAAATCATGCTATATACTTCCGATGGGAGGTTACAAAATGAAGAAAACTAAAAAAAGTATTACCAATATAATTTCAACAAATTTAATTGAATTTTCTTTAATGGATATTGAAAATGCATTTAAATCATTAAATACTTCAATGGAAGGTCTTAATAAAGAAGAATCAGAGCTTAGACTTGAAAGATATGGAAAAAATGAAATTGAACACGAAAAACCATCATCATGGTATGTACAACTGCTTAAATCATTTGTAAATCCTTTTATAGGAATATTGATTTTCATAGCCCTGCTGTCTTTCACAGTAAATGTCCTTTTGGCTGCCCCTGCAGATAGAGATTGGAAAGTCATCATAGTAGTCACAGTTATGGTATTAATTAGTGGACTGTTACGTTTTTTTCAGGAATATCGTTCCAATCAGGAGGCAGGAAAATTAAAGAAAATGGTAAAAACCACAGCAACTGTAATTCGCAGCGAAAAAGGAAAATATGAGCTTGATTTTATAGAATTAGTCCCCGGGGATATTATTCATCTTTCTGCAGGAGATATGGTACCTGCAGATGTGAGAATAATTTCATCTAAAGATTTATTTGTAAGTCAATCTGCACTTACAGGCGAATCAGAACCTGCAGAAAAATATGGTACAAGCAGTTTCCTGGGTGTGGAAAAAGATAAAATCAACGTACTTGAGCTTGACAACATTTGCTTTATGGGAACCAATGTGGTAAGCGGTAGCGCATTAGCATCGGTAATTTCAACTGGTAACAAAACATATTTTGGTTCAATAGCAAAGTCTCTAGCTGGAAAAAGACCCATTACAAGCTTTGAAAAGGGTGTTAATAGTGTAAGCTGGCTTTTAATTCGTTTTATGCTTGTAATGGCTCCGATCGTGTTTATTATAAACGGAGTTACAAAAAATGACTGGATTGAAGCATTACTCTTTGCAGTGTCAGTAGCTGTGGGACTTACACCTGAAATGCTTCCCATGATTGTGACTACAAACTTGGCTAAAGGTGCTGTGGCCATGGCAAAGCGCAAAACAGTTGTAAAAAGGCTGGATAGTATACAGAATTTTGGAGCTATGGATATACTTTGCACTGACAAAACAGGTACTTTGACATTAGACAAGATAATACTTGAATTTCATCTGGATATACATGGCAATGAAGATGACAGGATATTAAGACATGCTTATTTAAACAGCTATTACCAGACCGGGCTTAAAAGCGTGATGGATGAAGCTATCCTGAATTTTGGAGTAAAAAAGGGATTTAGTAAATTAGATGAACGTTATAGTAAAATTGATGAGATTCCCTTTGACTTTTCAAGGCGCAGAATGTCAGTAGTATTAGAAAGCAGCGATGGTAAAAGACAGCTGATTACAAAGGGTGCTGTAGAGGAAATGCTTGAAATCTGTTCTTTTGCAGAATACAAAGGTAATGTCGTGCTTTTGACTGATGAAATTCGAAATGAAGTTAAAGAGAGAGTGGAAAGGTTTAACGATGATGGTTTTAGAGTTATCGCAGTGGCCCAGAAAAATAATGTACCGGAAGAAAACATTTTCAGTATCCAGGATGAAAGTGAAATGGTGCTGATGGGATATTTAGCTTTCCTTGATCCACCCAAAAAATCAGCTCCAGAAGCAATTACAGCATTACAGGATAATGGAGTTTCTGTTAAAATTGTAACTGGGGATAATGAGCTTGTAACCAAAAATATTTGTAAGCAAGTTGGTTTACCTGTGGATAATATACTTCTTGGTCATGAAATAGAACGGATGCAAATTGAGGAACTTGCAAATGCTGCAGAAACTGCCACTATATTTGCAAAAGTTTCACCTCTGGATAAAGCTAAAATCATTAAGGCATTAAAGAGCAAAAATCATACAGTTGGTTTCATGGGTGATGGAATTAACGATGCTGCTGCACTTAGAGAATCTGATGTTGGTATTTCAGTAGATAGTGCTGTTGACATAGCTAAAGAATCTGCAGACATAATTCTGTTAGAAAAAAGCCTGATGGTACTTGAAAAAGGAGTAATTCAAGGACGTAACACATTTGGAAATATACTCAAATATATCAAAATGACAGCCAGTTCAAACTTTGGTAATGTATTCAGTGTACTGGTTGCAAGCGCATTTCTACCATTCCTCCCCATGTTACCAATAATGTTGCTTCTACAAAATCTCCTTTATGACATATCACAAACAACCATACCATGGGACACCATGGATAAGAGTTACCTTATAAAACCTCGTAAATGGGATGCCAGTGATATTGGGCAGTTCATGGTTTTTATCGGGCCTATTAGCTCAATTTTCGATATTACAACTTTTTTAGTTATGTGGTACGTATTTGCAGCTAATTCTGTAGAAGTTCAATCACTGTTCCAGTCTGGATGGTTTGTTGTAGGACTCCTGACACAGACTTTAATCGTGCACATGATAAGAACTGAAAAAATACCCTTCATCCAGAGCAGAGCCTCTGTGCCAGTGCTATTAATGACTGGAACTATTATGGTAATAGGAATTATCGTGCCTTTCACTTACGTTGGAGCTGCTATTGGAATGCAACCTCTTCCTCTTGCATATTTCCCATGGCTTATAGGTATACTTGCATCTTATTGCGCACTTACCCAAATACTAAAGACAGTATACATCCATAAATTTAAGAGGTGGTTATAGTAAAAAGCTTGATCGAAGTATATTTGATATAAAAAAATCATTCATTAAAAATGAAATGGCAAATTAATGCCATTTCTATTAAATATTTATAGATCACAAGATAAACAGTTAATCTAATTACTGAGCATAATATATTAGAAAAATACCCATTTTTTTTAAAAATATTGGTAATATTTTCAATATTTATATGGTGGTTATGAATATATTCAATTTGTGAATAATAATAAAGGTGTTGGATAAAAAATGGATGATTTAGATCTG
>DAVZ01000066.1 GCA_002505765.1 Methanobacterium sp. UBA176
TTTTAACACCACTCCCTTTTAGCGGTTTAAAATCCTCTTTATAATGTAGAATTAAAATTAAAAGTTTAAAATTAAGACAATAGGATGTATTAGAGGAATTTATAAATACATTGAAGAGGGATTTTAATGTAAAAACAAATGAATAAGCTTATAATGAATTATCAAAGGATGATATAATTTATTTGCGGATAAATTACTTGATTATGGGGATTTAGGCAAATGGAATTTAACTTACTGAATGGCTGTGTTATAATCGTTTAAAATTGATTTTGTTATATTTAATGGTAATTTATGAATGTTTAAAGTACTTCAATTACCTAAAAAAAGTAAATTTGGTCTTTACACTACATTGACATTTATTTTAAAAAATAAAAATATATCTGACTACAGTTTTTTTATCTAAAATTAATACAGGAATCTTAAAAATATTTTTTGAAGTAGTAAAAATAATAGTAGAATTGGAAACTATAGAAATTGTTAACAGTTATTTTGAGGGTATGAACGAATTCCAGATTAGAAAATATTTTCATAGATATAGCCGCAGACCAGTTATTGAGGGATATAGAAAATAATTTGATAACTTTAAAAACATATAACTCAAATATCAGACCATAGAACCCGTTTGCAAACAAGATAAATAATATTAAAATAAAAAATTAATTCCGAGGTTTTTTAAGTGCATCAGCGACCATGGAAGCAACTGAAACAACACTTACTTCTGAATGAAGCGTATCTGTCGCAAAAACATCGTCCACACCTGCAGCAAAGATTTTAAGCAATGCATCCTCAACCAGTACTGGATGAACGCATGACACTATCACCTTTGAAGCTCCAAGTTCTTTTAGAATTTCTGCAGCGTTTACGATTGTACTTCCTGTGCTTATAATGTCGTCAATTATGACAGCTTCCTTCCCTTTAACGTTAATGTTTTTTGTTTTTGTTTTCACTTCTTCTGGAGAAATTCTTGTTTTTTCAAGATAATCATATTCACAATTAAGAATCTCAGCAATTTCTTTTGCAAAGCCCAGAGCTCCTTTATCTGGTGCAATAATAACAGGATTTTGGAGTTTTTCTTTAATATAATCTGCAATTGGTGGCATTGCAGAGAGATCATAGGCGGGGATACTGAAGAATTCAGTGATGTTGTCTTCATGAAGGTTTATGCAGAATATTTCATCTGCACCTGAAAATTGGAGAAGTTCTGCAATTATAATAGCTGAAACTGCCTCGCCAGTTTTAAAACGCTTTTCCTGTCTTCCATACCCAAAATAAGGAATTACAACCCTAATTTTTCCAATACCCATACTTTTTAAATTTTTAAGGATTAAAAATAGCTCTATTAAATTTTCATCCTGAGGATATCCAGTTGATTGCACAACAATAGCTTCATCTTTTAATTCTCCTTTTATACGAATATATCTTTCACCATCCGGGAATTTTCGCGTTTCAATGGGGATTAAAGTTGTATTAAGCTCTTTTGCTATCTTCGCTGCTAATTTTTGTGAAGCAGATCCACCAATTATCAAAAAAATCACCTGTTAAATTATTGTAAGGTATTTTAATATTGTTGAAATCAACATATTTACCATATGAATTAATATATAATAAGTTAATCTATTTTAGATTACTTTAACCCTGGTATTATTATCTGGAAAATTTAAGCTGATATTTAGTCTAATTAACATAAAGAGTCTAATATTTTTAGAGGTGGAGGATATGCATGAACTTTCAATGGCAGATGCTATAGTGAAGACTGCAGTTGATGTTGCAGAAAAAAATGACGCTCAAAAAATCACAGAAATTACAATAGAAATCGGAGGATTGGCTTTACTTAATCCTGAACAGCTTAAATTTATGATTGAGGTTTTAAGTGAAAATACTCTTCTTGAAGGCGCTGAAGTAAATGTTGAAGAGATTCCAATCGAAATAAAATGTGAATCATGTAATTATGAAGGACCAACAGGTTCAGAAGAGCTGGACCATTATATGCCAATCGTAAAGTGTCCTGAATGCGAAAATGTTTCCATTAAGATAATTAAAGGAAGAGAATGTAACGTTAAAAATATCAAGATAGAAAAGGAGGATGAAGATGCATAAAATTGCTGAAGTAGAAATACAGCACGACATAATGGCTGCAAATAAAAAGCTGGCCAAAAGAAATCAGAGGATATTTGATAAAGCTGACGTATTCACAGTGGATGTTTTAGGGGCAATTGGCTCTGGAAAAACTTCTCTTATTGAAAATCTCATCGAAAAAATGGATTATAAGATAGGGGTTATAGCAGGGGATGTGATAAGCAGATTCGATGCTGGAAGGTTTGAAAAATATAACGTTCCAGTTGTAGGTCTTAATACAGGTAAAGAATGCCATCTTGATGCTCATCTTGTAAAACATGCCCTTGGAGACCTTCCACTCGATGATATTGAAATCCTGTTCATAGAAAATGTAGGTAATCTTATCTGTCCCGTTGATTTTGACCTTGGAGCCCATTTAAGGATGGTAGTGATAAGCGTTAGCGAAGGAGACGATACAGTTGAAAAACATCCTTTAATATTTAAGGATGCAGATATTGTGGTTATTAATAAGGTTGACATCGCTAAAGCAGTCGGTGCAGATGAAAACAAAATGTTCAACGATGTTAAAGAACTTAATCCAGATGCAGTTGTCATAAAAAGCAGTTTAAAGACAGGTGAAGGTCTTAGGGAGATTATGGATAATATACAAAAATTTATGGAATGATCATTATTAAAAGCCGGTGATTAGTTGAATGTATGGATCGATCTTGTAAATGCACCTCATGTAAGATTTTTTAAAAGTATTATTGATTACCTGGAGGCAGAAGGAGAAGAAGTTCTGATTACATCACGTAAATTTGGAGATATCCATAGACTTCTCGAACTTTTCCAAATAGAGCATATATCTGTGGGAAGACACGGAGTTACATTATCACAAAAACTTGAAGAAAGCACCAGAAGAGCTTGTGAACTTTCAAAGATAATTTCAAAGGAAAAGCCAGATGTTGCTGTATCTAAACACTCAATTGAGCTTCCAAGAGTGGCATTTGGACTTGGAATACCCAGTGTTTACGTTCTTGATAACGAACATGCCATAGCTGCAAATAAACTCACTCTACCGCTCTGTGATAAAATAATAATTCCTGAAGCCATAGACACATGGGATGTTTTAAAAACAGGTGCGGATCCAAATAGTTTAATAAGGTTTAGAGGCACTTCGGAACTCACCCACTTAAAAGACTTCCAATACAATGATAACATATTTGAAGAACTTAATTTAAATCTTGAAAAGCCAAAAACCATATTAATGAGGCCAGAACCAGCTCTTGCATCTTATTTAGATGCAGATTGCAGAATATCCGTTTTATCTCCAATTGTAGAAGCATTGGAGGATTATGCAAATATAATTGTAATTCCAAGATTTAAAGAACAGCAGAAGATATTTGAAGATGATCCTGATGTTATTTTAATAAAACCACCTGTTGACACATTCAGTTTAATGAAAAAATGTGATTTAGTTATTGGAGCCGGCGGCACGATGAACAGAGAAGCTGCTTTACTGGGAACTCCTGTTATTTCGTGCTATCCTGGTCAAATACTGGCTGTGGATAAATACTATGTTGATCATGGCTTGATGAAAAGATCTACAGATTTAGACGAAATTATTGATATTTCTTTAAATTTGTTAAAAAATCATGGGCAGAGAAAAGAGATAGAGACTGATAATCTCTTTGATTTGATAATTAAGAATATTTATGATTCTGCTGGGGTTTAGAATACTTATAAAAAGAATTTAATTGGTTATTGAAATTAAAATGAACATTTTCCTTCGAGGTGTAGTGGGCTATCAAAAACATTTGGTTTTTGCCGCTTAGAAACACGGTTTCTCTGGTTTTTTTTGCAAAATAGAGGAAGTGGACTGGCCGGGATTTGAACCCGGGGCCTCCGCCATGCCAAGGCGACACTCTACCACCTGAGCTACCAGCCCATATGAAATTTGGTTATGGTTGTCCCAATAAGGTAACTAACAATTGGGTTTATATGATATTTAAATTTAATGCTATCAAAATTCGAAGAATTTTGGAGCAGCAAAATTTTTAATTTTGCAAGCTACTATTAAAAATTAATGGAGAATTTAAAGATGGAAAATTTTAAGGTTAGAAATACAATTGAAGAAGATTTCGTTGATATAGCTGATCTTGGAGAAAAATGTAGTCCCATGGCAATAGAAAGAAATTCCATTTACCATATATTCACAAAATATTTCAAAAGCACATCTTTTGTGGCTGAATTGGGATCTGGTGAAATTGTAGGATTTCTTTTGGGTTTTATATCGCAGGAAAATCCAGAAGAAGCATATATGCACCTTTTATGCGTTGATCCGAAAATAAGAAATATGGGCATAGGAAGGGCGCTTGTAGATCAATTCTTTGAAGCAGCATCTTTAAAAGGCTGTAAAAAAGTCTATTTAATTACAAAACCCATAAATTGGAAGTCCATTTCTTTCTATAGGAATTTAGGGTTTGAAGAAGATAAGAGTGGAAATACAATAAACATTATGGGAACCACTGCCATAAAAAATTACAATGGTCTGGGAGAACACATGGTTGTATTCTTTAAACCCACGAAATAGTTCTCTAATTATAAAATCTTTCCATTTATTGAAGGAATTTATAGAATTTAAAGCAATATTATTACTTATTTAACATATTCCTTGAATTTAAAAATGTAGGGCCATTTTCCTGTTGGTATGATAAAGATTTTTAAACAGTTATCTAGTGAATAACCTAATTTTTCAAACTATTAAATTCATAAAATCGTTTTATATGCTTTAAACATTATTAAAGGTGATTTATTTAGATTATCCAAAATTATTTGTTTAATATGTTACGTTTTTAACTATTTAATGTAAGAATCATAAAGTTAATTTAATAAAAGTGTATAAATTTTATAAATTTATAATCTGGATTTATTTTTATCATATTAGCAAATTATTAGCTAAAATATATAATTATATGCCTTATCTTGCAGGAGGACTATAATTGGTTTTAATCGCTTAAAATCACTTACCATTTATAATTGAAGCTGGAATCATTCTACAGGTAGCAGCAATTTATTGCTTAATGCATTTCCAGTATCATTGAGTTCCATGCTTTTTATAGCACTTATTCTATCTGTAGGATTTATGGCGTTGTTCGGTATCACATTTCTATGTTTATCAAATGTCCGTGAATTCAGTGTTCCCTATGGTCCCTTGCCGTATTTTCAGTTGTGACTTAATTGGGCTCTATTCAAATGATGAAAGATGTGGGTATCAAAGTAGTTAATTTAAGGATTTCTATATTTATCCTTATAGGATTAATTGCAGTTTTTGGAAGTATAGTACACAGAGTTTTCCTTGTACAATGGATTTTAGGGATCTTACTTGGGTTTTACATTATTTCAAAATCATTCCCTCACAAATCATTTTTTACAATAAGGAGGATAATTGCATTGGTGGCTGTGATGCTTATATCATTCGGATCCCTTGAATCCCTATCAAGAAATCCTACAAATGCCTGTAATAAGTCCACTTTTTAGAATAGCCAGACTTGAAGATAATATACTTCCGAGCATTACCATTGTTTTAAAGAATACAACGCTCTTTGACCACATTTCAGGTTCCAGTTACTGGGAGGTAGATGACACTGGATTTTGCCAGCGGTTATGTTACTTTGCCCGTTACTTTAATCACATTGTTTACTTTGCATTTCCCAATATTTTACGGAATTTTAGTTACAAAGAAAGATGTGGTAGACTACTTTTTTACCAGGATTGTTCGGATATGCATTGATTTTGGATTATATTGTAATGATTCTTCTCTTGGCCCACTGCACAACTGTTGTGTTTACAGGATTTAAAATGCTTTCATGTACCGTAAAAAAGGGAAAATGGGAATCGAAAGTATCTTGGAAGAGAAGCCCTACTTATGGGGGCTCTTACAGCTTTTATAACACAGGCACTAATTGGACTGTTTATATCTAACAGATCTATAAATGGAATGGCACTTTTAACCTTCATGTTTTTAAGCTCAATGGTTTTAGGTCATGTTCTGCTTCTAAGAAGTAATTTGATAAAAAAAATTAAATCTATGCCTTTTTATAAAATCCTGAATTCTTTTAAGCAAGCTATAAATACAAAAATGAATATGCATTAAACTCCATAGATGGAACATAGGGAATAGTATCACAAACACTTTTAAGGAAGTTTCTTCAATAGATATAAAACTGAAAGAATTTAAGATTAATATTAAAAATAGATTAATTTTTTATTAAAAAAACTATATGTTGCATATTAATTTGCAGACAGTAATCTATATAATCGATTTAAAAGTAATAAGGGGTGGAGGAACAGTTGGCATTAATTGCTCATAATCATCTTCAATTCATTCTGGAAGTATCTATTATAATCTATATAGGGATTATGTTCCTGTTGAACTTTGTACCTCTATCTCTGAGCCTGGTACTTTTTATAGCTCTCATTGCAGGTTTAGGATTCTGTTTATTGTTTGGTATGGACGCAATGTTCCTTTTTTTACCGTTTACTCATTATGAATTAACTCATCCCTATGGACCATTTGCTATACTGGCTGTAGTAACTGCTCTAAGCGCTTTACCAATGATGAAAGAAGTGGGTATTAAAATTACTCATCTTAGATTGTTTATATTCTTAATTATTGGATTTATTACAATTGCAGGGGGTTTAATGCACAGATCCTTTTTGGTTCTTTGGTTTTTAGGGCTCCTTGTTGGATTTTTCGTTATTTCAAAATCCTTCAGGCAAAAATCAGTTTTTACCGTTAAGAATATATTTGCAGTTGGTTTAGTTGCTGCATTAGGTTTTGGATTCCTTGAATTTCTATCAAGAGCTCTGGATATGCCGGTATTAAGTCCTCTTTTACGAATTTTAAGGATTGAACAGTATTCACTCCCCAGTCTTACCATGGTTTTAAAGAATGCTTCATTTTTGGGGCACTTACAGGGATCATGTTACTGGGGTACTGAATGTCTGGGTGGATCAGACGGTTACATTTCCCTGCCCATGTCACTGGTGATGATGTTCAGTTTACCATTTCCACTTTTCTATGGAATTCTTGTTTCTAAAAAAGATGTGATAGATTATATGCTGCCTGGAATATTTGGGGTTTCATTTGACTTTGGGTACGGATTCTTAATCGTACTTTTAATATGGTGCATCGCCATCCTTTTCATAGGTTTCAAGACATTATCTATATACCGGGAGAAAAGAGAAAGAGATAATCGTAAATATATGGGAAGAGAGGCACTTCTTATAGGATCAATTTCTGCATATATAGCTCAGGCAGTGGTTGGATTATTTATAATGAACAGAACAATAAATGGAACTGCACTTTTGACATTTATTATCTTAAGCGCCCTTGTTGTGGGCCATATAGTGATTATGAAAAAATAATTATTTATAAAATAATAGAAATTATAAGTGAGAAAAATGAAGAAGGCACTTATACTCCTGGGGTGTCCCGAATCCCCTTCTCAAACTCCAATGGCAGTTTATGTCACTTATAGACTTAAAAATATGGGTTATGAAGTTACTACTGCCAGTACACCTTCAGCAATGAAGCTTTTAGAAGTGGGGGATCCTGAAGGACACTACATTGAAAAAAAGATTGATATAGACTCATGTATTGATAAACTTGAAAGTGGATCATATGATCTTCTGGTTGGATTTATTCACAAAGATGCTGCAGCATCATATTTTGTAACCTTTTACAGCATCCTCAATACAACATCCATAGCCATAATCTTTGAAAAAGACCCGGAAAAGCTTGAAGAGTTCGAAAACATCGTTTCTGAAAGTACAGATGCAAATATTGTATCTGCAAGGGCTTATCATAACCCCACTCCCTTAAGGGTTAGATTTGATAAGATGATTAAAAAGCTGGGGGTTACCAACAAATTATAAATAATTTTTGGGAACCAAAATTGAAAATTTGAAGGTTATAGATAAATCAGAGTTAGCAAACCTTTCAAAAATTTAATGAATTTTTTTTTGGGGGGGGTACAAAAACCTTATTTTGTTGATTGTGGTTTGCATTAAAAATCGAAGATTTTTTAAAGGTTTTCTGAACTACAAATATGAAATATTTGGAGGAATCTAATGTTTTGCCTTGAAACATACTTACAGGAATCTGAAGATTACGATATATTAATATCAAGGGCAGGTTTTAAAGACTGTGCCAGGGTTATTGAAGAAAATGCTCCTGAAATAATCTATGTCAATGCGGGAGAGAAAATATTAGGTGCCAGAATTATTGGAATACCTCCAGTTCCCATTGGTATCAATGAAGAGAAGAGCACAATACTTTTCCCTTATACTAAACCATGTTACGGCACTGCGGTGGTGGAGATACCCGTCCCTCAAGAGGAGATTGTTAAAATCAGAGATTTGAACATTAAAGGATGTTAATTTTTTTTTAAGCTAATTTTTGAATTTATTACTCAGTATAGAAAGTTTTATATGTAAGTTATTACTTATTAAATTCTGAAAGTCATTAATGACTTCTATACATTAATGACTGGAGATTATTAATGTGGTATCCGGGATTTTTAAAAGAAAATCAGGTACCATAACAAAATTTAATAGATGCAATGGGGGGATAGTATGACAAAAAGGATGGAATCTAAAAAAAGGGAAAATAGACAATCCATACTGGATGCAGCAGAAAATATAATCGCTGAAAAGGGATTTAAAGCCATGACCATGGATGATGTCGCAAAAAAGGCTGATTTAGCCAAGGGAACTCTATACCTGTATTTTCCTAATAAAAACAGTTTATGTGCAGCGGTAAATGCAAGATTGAACAAAGAAATAAACTGCACAATCAAAAAGAAAATAGACTCATATGAAACAGGTTCAGAGAAAATCGTGGCCTGCGGTACTGGTTTCATTGAATACTGCAAAAAAAACCCTCAAAAATGTAAAGCAGGTACAGAACTCTATCTAATGCCTTTAGAAGATATTGAAGATCCTAACGTGCAGGATTTCCTTCAGGAAGTCAATAAAACAGTACAGATGATGGTAGATGCTTATAGGCAGGGTAAAGCTGAAGGATCAATATTGGAGGATGTTGATCCTGTACCCACCGCAATATTTGTTAGGATGGGGTTTATTAACGCTTTTAATCCAACCTATGAACATAAATTGCTTCTTAAACTCCATGGTTTTAGTGAAGAACGTTATTTTACAGTTGCATGGAATTTACTGAATAGATCAACTCATATTAAACAAGTAATAATAGAGGAAACCGAAAAACCACTGGAAGAACTCAGGTTAGAAGAAACAGCCAAGGAAATGAAAGATATAATAAAATCTATTGATATGCCTGTTGAAGATGCATTTGAACTTTATAACGCATTCAAATATGTAACTGATATTATGGTTGGAAAATGTGAACATGAGACTGTTGAAGCCACTGAGGAACGTGTAATAAATAGAGTTCATAGTTGTCCAATCCTAACATCCCGTAGAGAAACATTTGCTCCACAAATAACATCCATGCCTGAAGGATGTTCTATGTATGGTAAAATTCTCATAGAGACTTTAAACCCGGAATATACTCATAGATTTACAAAGAAAATCTGTGAAGGCGATCCCTACTGCGAAAGTATAATTGAGCTTAAAAAAACGAATTCAATTCAATAATTTTTTAAAGAAGGGAAAAAATATGGATAATTCCATAAGTAAGGATTTATATAGATTAAACTTAGGAATAAACAGTTCTTTTTTATTAAAATACCCCGATGGATATTTACTGATAGATACATCATTTCCAAACGAGTATGAGAATTTCAAAGAGAAAATTAACAGTACTCCTGTGGAAATTTCTGATATAAACTATATTTTACTCACCCATTATCATCACGATCACAGCGGAACTGCTGCGATGCTCAGAGAAGAAGCTGATGCAAGGATTATTGTTCATGAAAATGCCATCCCCTGGCTTGAAAAGGGAGATGGTACAGTGCTGGCCAGCTGGGTAAACCTGCGAATAAAGATCATCTTTTCCATAGTTGAATTTTTCAGTAAGAGTATTAAAGACACCACATTTCCACAACTTTCAATAAGAGATGATGATGTTATCATTTCTGGGGATGATAATCAGATGCTGAGGGACATTGGCATTCCTGGAAAGATATTATGTACGCCTGGACATAGTAACGATTCTATTTCAGTAGTACTTGATGATGGCCGGGCTTTTATTGGCGATATTGCAGTAGATTTTCCTAAATTTCTGGGCACCTATTATCGTCCTGCCCTTGTTAAAGATATGTCCAAGGTTCTGGAGAGCTGGAAAAAAATAGTGGATGCAGGTGCTAAAAAGATCTATCCTGCTCATGGCCCATCATTTGAGGTGGAAGGCCTGATTTCGGCAATTAAAAAATTTGAATAGCTTAAATCAAGCATGGATTGTAATAAAGAAGTGAAAACATGAAAAATAAGGAAAAAATGCGTGAAGGTCTCCTTAAGGGAGGAATGCCTTACATTGCAGTTGGAGATGGTCCTCCCCTGGTTTATATGAGATCCCTTCCTGTAAGTGAAAAGATGTATAAGTACGAATTGAATATTCTCCCATTACTTGCCCCTAATTTCACAGTTTATGCTGTTGATCGAAAACCAGGCATTAAAAAGGGTGCAACCATGAGAGACCTTGCTTCCGGTTATGCGCATGCCATTGAAAGTGAATTTGGAGAAGCAGTAAACATTATGGGGTTATCTACAAGTGGTTCCATTGCTCAGCAGTTTGCAATTGATTTTCCTCATCTGGTGCGAAAGTTAGTGCTGGTTGCCACAGCCTATCGGTTGGGCCCAGCGGGTAAAAAACTCCAGCTTAAATATGCTAATCTACTTGCCCAGGGAAGGTTTCGGGATGCTGCGCGTGTTTTTTTCCCTGCTGCATTTGCAGAATCTTCTTTTAGCCAATGGTTTTTAGGATGGATAATGTGGTTAGTCGAACCATTGTTTAGACCTACAAACCCTGAAGATTTGATTAACACCCTGCTGGCCGATGACAGGTTTGATGCTGAAGAAGATCTGCATAAAATTACTGCTCCAACCTTATTAATTGGTGGAGATCGGGATTTTTTCTATCCTGAAGAGTTATTAAGGCGAACGGCAGATTTAATCCCAAATTCACGATTAATAGTTTATCCTGGGCGAAAACACATTGAAGTGGAAACATATTCACGTTTTGCTTCTGATGTTGTTTCGTTCCTCACCAATGAAATTCACTAATAATTTTTACAAAAAAAGAGGTTGAAGAAAATCTTTGATTTTCTGAACCACAAAAACAAAGTTTTTGAGGTGATAAAATGGAATTAGAAGATATTCCTGCCGAAGTCCGGTGGGAAATTGCTACAAAAGCAGCCCTGGCCTCAGCCATAGGTTATAATATGGCCTTCAGGGAAATATTAGGGGAAGAAACCGTTCAAAAGGTTGAAGAAGCAATCACGGCCGAAGGTGGGAAAGAACTGAAAAACATAGCTGATTCTCTGGGTCTGCCTGCAGAAAACGCCATTGAGGTGGATGATGCCTATGGATTTATAGGGATGGCCATTGTGGGAAAAATGGAGTACGAAACTTTAGAAGCAAACAAGGACAGGGTTGTGCAGCGTATAACCAGTTGTCCTAACTTAAACACCCATAAAGACATGAACGCACCAATAATAAGCATGCCTCATCTCTGCCAAGTATATTCAAGCTGCGCAGTGGAGGAATTAAACCCCAAATACACACATAGTTTCAGTAAAAGAATGTGCGCTGGTGATGAATACTGTCAATACACAATTGAATTAAAAAAATAGATTTAATTCAATAATTTCTTTATTTTGAAAGGAGGATGTTAAAATAGCTAAATCCGTAATTATAATCGGCGCAGGAATAGCCGGCCTGGCTGCTGGCTGTTACCTGCAGATGAATGGTTTTAAAAGCAGAATATTTGAGATGCATAAAAAGCCAGGAGGTCTCTGCACAGCCTGGAAAAGGAAAGACTACACTTTTGATCTTTGTATTGATTTTTTAATTGGAATTACACCCCATAGCGATGTTTACAAGTTATGGGAGGAGTTAGGGATGGTTCAGGATCGGGAATTCATAACCCCTGAAGATTTTTTTATCCAGGTGATAGACAATCAGGGAAACAAATTCGTAGTATATAATGATCCGGATAAACTACGGGAACATATGCTCAGTTTCTCCCCGGAAGATGAGAAACTCATTAAAAAATTCACCAACGACATTAAAAAATTCGGTTCTGCAGATCTACGTGTTGATATAGGTATTCGGGATATATTAAGAATGATTCCTGTGATTCTACTCTTTAGAAAATATTCTCTACCAGTTTCAGAAATGGCTGCCAAGTTTAAAAACCCGGTCTTAAAAAATCTGTTCCAAACTGCTTTTGACTGGCATGATCAGTCCACCATATTCTCTATGATGGGTGCTGCGTTTATGGGGAGTGGTTCTGCAGGATATCCTATAGGAGGCTCCATACCCCTTGCCCGGGCAATTGAACAGAGATACCTGGATATTGGAGGGGAAATTTCCTACAATTCCCAGGTGAAAAGAATTTTAGTGGAAAAAAACCAGGCCACAGGTATCGAACTTTCAGATGGTACTATAGAAAGAGCAGATATCGTAGTATCAGCAGCAGATGGCCATAGCACCATATTTGACTGGCTGAAGGGGCAGTACACTGATGACCAGATCAGAGGTTATTATGAAAACCTGGACTTATTTCCTCCCCTGGTTATTGTTTCCCTTGGAGTAGATGAGGATTATTCAAATAAACCCCATAGAATCCGTTTTTCCTCAAAAAAACCTATCAAAGTGGGAGGTGAAGAAAAGGATTATGTACTCTTAAAAAATCACAGTTACGATCCTACCATGGCTCCTGAGGGAAAAACAGTACTCACAGTTCAGATGGAAACAAATTTTGATTACTGGGATAAATTAAAGGATAACGAAGAAGAATATCATGCTGAAAAGAAAAATATTGGGGAATCAGTGATTAATGCTATTTCAGAGCTTTATCCAGACATTAAAGATAAGATTGAAGTGGTTGATGTGGCTACCCCTCTCACCTTCGTCCGTTACACTGGTAACTGGAAGGGATCATATGAAGGTTGGTTGGTGAATGAAAAGATATCCCTCACTTCTGAAATGCCTCAAACTCTCCCAAGATTATTTAATTTCTACATGGCTGGGCAATGGGTTTCGCCAGGAGGTGGTTTATACGGGGCAGCTACAAGTGCCAGAAAAGCGGTTAAAATAATATGTAAAAATGAGAAAAAACGCTTTAAAACCACAAAACCATAACTTTAACAACGATTTCAATATTTCTTTTATATCTCTTGAGTGAGGTAAATTCTTATCCAATACAAACTAACTGACGCAGATACAGCTTTTAAAATCTCATCCATGATTGTACAGGCTTCCACTGTGCTCTTCTTATGTGCTTTAACACATTTTTTTACATTTAACCGCTTCTGCACAAGCCAGAGCCATAATTATTTTTTCCCTTAAAGATAAACTCCATTTTCATTATTTTGAGGCTAAATTTTGAATTATTTAACTCTTCAATAACTTCTAAGTGAAGTGGTATGTTCCTGGTTATTGTTTTTTTTTTATGTGTGATTACCTTATTTTTATCAAGTTAATCTATAAGTTTGAACAATATAATTATTAAGGAAATTTTTAAAAGGAGAAATAATTATGGATTTTAAAGACTGCATAAAATTTGCAAATGAAA
The DNA here is from genome assembly GCA_002505765.1 of Methanobacterium sp. UBA176. Taxonomy (GTDB): domain Archaea; phylum Methanobacteriota; class Methanobacteria; order Methanobacteriales; family Methanobacteriaceae; genus Methanobacterium_D. Next base: position 13,841 of record DAVZ01000066.1, read on the forward strand.
CACCTGTTTGCTATCTGGCAACAATGGACAAAGACCAGCCCAGGGTGAGGGCACTTGGATTCTGGTTTGCAGATGAAAATGGGTTCTATTTCCAGATAGGATCGGTAAAAGATATGTAAGGACAGCTTAAAAATTCGAAGAATTTTTAGGTTCGAAAAACATTTGTTTTTCTAAACTCCAGAAAAATCCCAAGGTCGAAGTGTGTTTCTGGCAGCCGGATGAGACAACAGGGTACAATGATGATAGTTGCAGGGGAAATAGAATTTGTATATGGCCCTGAACATAAAAAGCAGGTTTTAGAAGATAGACTATTTCTTAAAGAATTTGGTATAACATTTGACCATCCAGGACTTATAATTTTCCGCATTTCTATTGGTGAAGCATATTTCTGGACAATGGCCACCAATTTTGAGCCTAAAAAATTCATTAAATTTGGTGATTAAACTAAAAATAAATATTTTTCTTTTAATATTTTAGAATAAGTGATTCCATGGAAATAACAGTTCTACTTGAAAATAACAAGTCTGAAGACTCTAATTTAAGCATAGAGCACGGACTTTCAATGCTTATTCAAAAGGATGAATACAGTTTACTTTTTGATACTGGAGGTCCTGAAGAAACTGCAATTAGAAATGCTCAAAAAATGGGAATTGATCTTTCTAAAATAGATGTTGCGGCTATTTCTCATGGACATAATGACCATTGCGGAGGCTTATTAAAATTCATGGAAATGAACCATAAGTCTCCCATTTACCTGAAAAAAGAAGCTTTAGAGCCTTATTATTCTAAACGTCCAGAGGGAATGAAATTTATAGGTATGGATAGCCAGATAACAGAAAAATACCTGGAAAGGCTTAATTTTGTTGAAAGAACCATTGAAATTGCTCAAGGAATATTTTTAATACCTGAAATCAGTAAAGATTTCCCAATTCCTTCCAGTAACCGGGTTTTATTTACAGAAAAATATGGAAAGTTAATAAATGATAATTTCGACCATGAACAGATCATGATAATTGAAAATAATGATAATTTAGTTGTTTTTTCAGGCTGCACACATAATGGGATTAAAAATATTATAAATACCGCAAAAGATGTCTTTCCAGACAAGAGAATAGCTGCTATAATTGGCGGATTCCACTTTCAAGCGGGAAGTTCAGATCATGTGGTTTCAGAGGATGAAGAAGTTAAGGATATTGCTGAATGGCTTAAATCAGAAATCGATGGGCAAATTTACACAGGACACTGCACTGGTGAACGAGGGATAAAGATAATGAAGCCCATTTTAAAAGAAATGCTCAGTAGAATTCATACAGGCATGGAAATATCAATTTAAATCATTTATTAAAAGGCTCCTTGCAAACTCTCTGGCATTTTCTAAATCTCTTCCATCAGGATGACCCTTATTTTTACCCCCAAGCCATCCTAAAGGTCCTTTTAAATTTAGATTAAACTTCAAAGGACTGACTTCGCCCAGAGAGGCAAATTCACCCACAATTTTAAAACCTTTTCCACCAAGCTTTACTTTAATGAGGTTATTGTATTTATCGTTGAGCTCTCCTGATGTTGAAAATATAAACGCATCCTTGTTCATTGGAGGCAAATTGTCTATAAAATTCATCAAATCTTTATGATAGTTACCTCCATAAATTCCTGAGCCAAAACCAATCAGATCATATTCTTCTAAATCAGTTGGAGATATTTGTTCAATTTTTGCTAATTTAGCTTCCAAAACCTCAGCCATAGCCCTTGCAATCCTTTTCGTATTCATTTTGTGATAGGATTTGTAAATTAAAATTGTATTCATAATTTCACCACAATGATTATATTAATTTCTATTATTAAAATTATTATCTAAATTAATTTTGTTGTTTCAATAGACTGATATGATTTTATATAAGGTTAAAGCATAGATTATTTGCAAACAGTTTTTCTAAAAATCAATGATTAATCTATTAGGGGTTATTTATGTTAACTACAGTTGTCGGAAGCTATCCATCATTTCCAAAAGCACCATCATCTATATCAGAAAAAGTTTCAAGCTTTTTTGGGACTTATGACGGATATAAACCAGCAATAGAGCTTGCAGTTAGTGATCAGATAAAAGCAGGGATCGATATAATATCTGATGGGCAGGTAAGGGCAGGAATGGTGGAAATCTTTGCCCAGGCAATACCTGGAATGATTGTTGAGGATAAAACCCCTAAAATAGTGGGGAAAATTTTACCTCCTCAAGGCTCAGTAGTAGCTTCTGACCTTAAATTTGCAATTAAAATTGCAGAGGGAATTTCTAAAGATTATAGGTCTAATTCTAATAAAAAACTTGAAAAAGGGGTTAAGGGAGTTAAAGGAATTATTACAGGACCCACAACACTTGTTTATTCGTCCAGACTTGAAGGTTTTTACCGTAAAAAAGAAGATGCAATTATTGATTTAGCTCAGGCTTTAAAGAGAGAAACAGAGTATTTAGAAAAAGCAGGGGCAGTTTATATCCAGATTGATGAACCATTCATTTCTACAGGGATGGTTGATATTTCAACTGCAAAAAAAGCTGTAGAAATTGTTACAAAGGATTTATCAATCCATACAGCCATGCATGTTTGTGGAGATGTAGGAGAGGTCTTTGATAAGCTTTTAAATTTCAATGTAGATATTATAGACTGTGAATTTGCAGGTATTCCAGAAAATATCAACGTTCTTGAAGATATGGATCTTAAAGGAAAAAAAATAGGATTTGGATGTCTGGATACCAAAACTGATATAGTAGAAAAGAAAGAAGAAGTAGAAGAATTAATAAAAAGAGGGATCGATTTAATTGGCGCTGAAAATATGTTTACAGACCCTGATTGTGGTATGAGGATGAGATCAAGGGATGCGGCATTTTCAAAGCTTAAAGTAATGGTTGAAGCTGTAAAAGGTATTGATTAAATTTAATAAACAATAATTTAATAGATTATAATTAGTAAAACAAATTTTTAAGAGGAAGGCAACAACAATGGCATTCCAGATTGAAGTTGAACAAATAGCAGACGGCTGGGAAACACTCGTGAGAAAGATCATGGCCGAAGGGAAAGAAATAAAGGATGAAAGAGGCTCGTTAACTAAAGAAATCCTAAATACGCTTGTAACAGTGAAAAATCCACTGGGCAATAAAATGTCTGAAGGATTTTATCTCAACAAAATAGCCCCCATCCATGAAATTAGAGTGCCTGAAGGATATTTCTGGAGTGGTGATAAGCTTGAAGTGTACTCAGAACAGTTTTTAAGTAAAGATAAACAGGGATTTGTTTATACTTATGGTAACAGGCTTAGAAAACACTTTGCTGATATTGATCAGATTAATGTAGCCATTGATAGGCTTAGAAACTGTGAAGAATCAAGAAGGGCTATATCTGTAACATGGGATCCAACTGTGGATACAAAAACCGAAGAAGTACCCTGCATGATCCTGGTGGACTTCAAAATTAGGGATAGGAAGCTTAATACAACTGCATTATGGCGTTCTCATGATATATATGGTGCATGGTTCCCTAATGCTGTGGGATTAACACATTTAGCTAAATATGCAGCAGATAAGCTCAACGTGGAAGTGGGAACAGTTACCATACATTCAATAAGCGCGCATATCTATGAGGTTAATTTTGATGATGCTAAGCAGATTTTGGGATTATAATCTCTTTTTCTATAAAATTTGATCTTAAAAAACAATAGTAAATTAATTTAGTTATGGTTATGGGTGCAAAAAATAAATAGAAAAATTTAATTAAAAAAAATGAATCAAAATATGAAGCATTATGAATGATCAAAATTCTTTATCAAAATCAGAACAAAATCGTGAAACTATTTTTTTTATTTAAATGAGGGATAAAGATGGTTTATTGCCAAGAATGTGGTAGTGAAAATGTAAATGATGCACATTTCTGTTTTAATTGTGGGGCAAAATTAATTCAAAATAAGACAGCTGGAAAATCAGAAGTCTATAATGTTAATATTCCCCAAGATATTGAAAAATCATCTACATGGAATAATTTAATGTTGGATTTTCCTGCAATTGGAAAAGGTTTATTAGTTAGTCTTTTAATTGGTATAGTTATAGCAGGGTTTATTGGAATATTTTTTGGAGGCATGCTAACAGGTTATTATACAAAAATTAAAAGAATGAAGTATGTGGCTATTAATGGGTGGATTGTAGGTTTTATCAGTATAATAATATGGATAATTATTGGAATTGTTTTCCAATTACCGAATTTATTAGGAATTAATTTTGGTGCCATAAGTACAGTAGGTTCAGATGGAATAGATTTAATTTCCTCGTTAATTGGTGTGTTAATTGGCAGTATTTTATTTGGATTAATTGGATTAATTGGAGCAATAATCGGTTTGAAACTCTCAAATAGGAAAAATAAAAAATATTCCATTGAAAGTGTGAATTAAGAATGGTTTTTTTGTTAAGAATGTTGAAAGCAATCAAATTCGTAAATATCCATTATTTTTACAATAAAAATTCAATTTGAACATCTTTCATTTTCATTTTCTTAACTGCCATTTTTAAGCGTTCACTACATTTCTAAAATATCGGACAAATGTTCAAATGTTAGCGTTATTTTTGTTACTTTGTTCAATCCCTGGGAGCATAACTAGACATTTTTTTGGCTCTACTTCGTTATATAAAACAAAAGCGAAGAAATGGGGTTGTAAAATTTTTGGGGGTTGAGCAGATTTGTTGAAATATTTTTGACTTAATA